>DATFWH010000435.1:0-7683 GCA_035259465.1 Binatia bacterium | reverse complement strand
ATCATCGAGAAGGAGCACCCGATGATCGCAGGATTCTTCCGCCTCAAGGACCGCACGCAGCGCCGCGCCGGCTTCGCCGTAGATCCGCTGCCGGTCCATCTCTGGAAGCGCGCGGGCGAGATCACGCGCCTGTTCATCGTCTGGGTGAAATTCGTAAAGGAGATGGAGGAGGTCTGGCTCCAGACGCGGAAGAAGAGCGAGCGCGAGGAGCGCTGGCTGCAGGAGATCCAGAGAATCCAAGGCGAGATCTGGCAGTCGCTCAAGATTGCCGAGTGGCAGAAGCTCTACAACAGCGCCAAGGCGATGCTGCCGGAGAAAGGCAAGGCGCTGCTCGATCCGGTGGAAGAGCAGTGCTCCAAAGTCATCACGAGCCGCAAGGACTTGAACGCCTTCTTAAGGCGCTGGGCGGGCGTGCAGAAGCGGCTCGCGAAGCTGCGCGCGCATTTGCCCGACAGCGACGCCGCTCGCCGCGTGATCGACGAGATGTCGCACGTTCATAAGAGCGCGTGGTCCGGCAGAAAGATCCACGAATGGCAGCAGGCCTATGCGCGCCTCAGGCACGAGCTGCCGCCCAAGATCGAGCTGATTCACGTCAAATTCGACGCTTTTTCGAACCGCGCGGTCTATTCGCGCCAGGACCGCCAGCGCTTCTGGGCGAACACCATGGAGCACTTAAAGACGATGCGGCTGCGCCATATCCGCCCCTGGAAGCTCCTCACCAACTTCGCGAAGGATTTCGATCTGACGACCTCTTTCGCGTCGACGTTCAAAGCCGCGGCGCGCAGTGACCATTGACGGTCAGTGCAGCGCGGCGCACTTCTTTAATTCCACCAGCTGTTCGCGGATATCTTCGGCGTCGCTCGCGTCGGGCGCGAGCCGCAGGTAGGCTTCGAAATCGTTGATCGCCTGCTGGAAACATTCGAGCTTGAGATACAGAACGCCGCGGTCGCGGATCTCCGGCGCCGAGGCGGGATCGAGAATCACCAGGCGCTCGGCGGCGGAGAGCGCCTTCGCGAGATTTTCTTCGCTGAGATAGATGCCCTTCAGGTTGTTGAGTATGCGGTGGATGATCTGCCGGTTCGTGACCGGCGCCAGGAATTCCGGCCGCAGGGCGACCTTGCCGTTGTAAAGCTCATCGAGCAAAGCCTGCAGCTCTTCCAGCGTCCGCACTTCGCCCTTATCGAATGGATCGATCACGATCTCCTCGTCGTTGCTCTCGTATTTCACGAGAAAATGGCCGGGGAACCCGACGCCGCGGAGCGGCAGCCCCGCACGGCGCGCGACTTCCGTATAGATCACCGAAAGCGTGATCGGGATGCCCTTCTTCCGCTCGAGGACATCGCTCAAGAAGCTGTTGCGCGGGTCGTAATAGTCTCCGCGATTGCCGCGGAAACTCTCCTGGGTGAAGAGAACATGATTAAGAGCCGCGATCATGCGGTAGGGATCGCTCTTGCCACCGGCGAGGTCGCGCACCCGCGCCGCGAGCCGGTCGAGCCGCGCGAGGTACGCTTCCGGCTCGAGCGCCGGGTATTCGTCCTGGGCGATGGCTAAGGCCGCGCGGGCGAGGTCGAAGTCATCGCCCGCCTGAGCGACGATCCGACGGAAAACGCTGTGGCGATCGCTGCCCATCCATGACTGGCTTAACGCGGCTCGGAAATGACGTCAACGAGCGCGGGAAGCTTTTTTTCCTGGACGATCTTGAGCGCGCGCTCGAGCGCCGGGCGCACCTCCGACGGCTTGGAAATCGGGCCCTCTGCGTGGACGCCGAAGCCGCGCGCGACCTGGGCGTAATCGACGGCCGGATCGTCGACGTGCGTGCCGATGCCGGCGTTCTCGACCGGCCGCTTGCGGAATTTCGCGATCTGGATGCCGTGCTCCTCGGAGTTATAGAATGACTGGTTGTTGTGCATGACGACGAGGAGCGGGATGCGGTGCTTCGCGGCGGTCCAGAGCGCGCTCGAGGTCATCAGGAGATCGCCGTCGGACTGGATATCGACGCAGAGCTTGTTGCCGCCTTTGTGCGCGAGCGCCGCACCGATCGCCGCGCTCATGCCGTAGCCTACGCCGGCGCCGCCGCTGGTTCCCAGGTGCTGGCGCGGTTTGGTGAAGTCCCAGAGCTTGCGCGCCCAGCCGTTCGCGCTGCCGTTGACGAGCACCCAGTCTTGCTTTTTGATCGCCTCGCCCACCTCGTAAGCGAGAAACGCCGTCGAGACGGACTTGCCGTCGCTGCCGCGCGCCTCGCTTTGCCATTTGCTGCGCAAATCGTCGTGGCGTTTTTTGATCTCGCCCATGCGCGCCTCAACACCCGCGCCTTTCTTGTTCCCGAGCAATTCTCGGCAGAGGCGCGTCAGCTCCGGCACGGCGACCGAGCTATCCGCGGCGATCGGCACGTCGATCGCCTGCAGCACCTGGTAGTCGCCGCACCAGCTCCGCACGAGCATGTCGGCGAGCGTGATGTGGATGATCTTCGCGTTGCCGGTAACGTACTCGGACACGCGCGTCGTGCGATTGACGCGCGTGAGCGAGCCGTACAGATCGATCACGTCGAGCGCGAGGATGACATCGGCCTTTTCGAGCAATTCGCGCGCGCCGTCGGTGACGTCGAGCGGATGATTGTTGGGGAAATTCATCCGGTTGCCTTTGTCGATCACCGGTATCGCCAGCAGCTCCGCCAGTTCGACGAGCGACTTCATCGCGTCACCGTTGCGGCCGTACATGTCGGCGATGATGAGCGGCGCTTTCGCGTCGACCAGAAGCTTGGCCGCGCGCTTCATCGCTTCGGGATTCCCCTGCATCGGCGCGGGCGGCTCGTAGCGCGACACGTCCGGCAACTCGAATCCGCCGGTGAGAGCGTCCTCCTGTAGGTCCGCATCGTAGTTGATGTAGACAGGTGCCATCGGCTCGGTCGTCGCGATGCGGTAGCCACGTATGAACGACTCCGGCACGCTGGCGAGCGTGTACGGCTGATCGTCCCATTTCACATAGTCGCGCACCTGGTTGCCCTGAACCAGCGCCGTATGGATCCAGTCGATCCGCGGCCGGCGCCGCGTCGTGTCCATCGGCCCGGTTCCGCCGAGCACGATGATGGGCACGCGATCGCACCAGGCGTTGAAGATCGCCATGCTCGCGTGCTGGAGACCGACGATGTTATGGACGATCGAGATCATCGGCTTGCCCTTGGCTTTGGCGTAGCCGTGCGCCAGCGCCACCGAGATCTCTTCGTGGCAGCAGAAAATCACCTCGGGCATGTAATTCCCGCCGTAGTTGACGATGGAATCGTGAATGCCGCGAAAAGTCGCCCCGGGATTAAAGGCGGCGTATTCGATGTCGTGCGTCTTCATCAGATCGACGATTACGTCCGAGCCGTACTCAGGCCGTTTTTTCTCTATCGGTGCTCTTTTTGCCACGATGCGTTCTCCCTTCAGCTTTGAATGAGTAAAGGATTTCGCCGGCGCGCCCCTGGATGAATTCGTGAGCACGCGAGCGTTTGTCGTCGTTACTTTTTACGTTGCAGCAGCCCGCGCCGCGAGAATAGTTCCAGAGTCTCCATTAGGTCGCCGTCGCGCGCGCCGGTTTCGGACGGCTTGTGCAAATTCAGGGCGGCAATCTCTTCGAGAATTCTCCGCGTCGCCGGCGCGATCACCGCCTCGAGGCCGGAATGCCGGTACGTGTCGGCCAGCTCCGCCATTTCCTCGGCGCGGCGGCCGGCGTGAAGCGTCAGCGCGGCGATGCCGCCGCCGACCTTGTCGAGCAGGCCGGGAAAGCTCTCTTCGTACCGTTTCATGATGGGCTGCAATAAATCAAACTTTCGTGCCCCGAGCAACAGTTCGGTAAACAGCCCCTGAAGCCCCTTGGTGAGCCCGGCGTAGACGACTTTGAATGCCGAGGCTTGACCGATCTTCGAGCCCAAGACCTCGACCTTGAGGCCGACTTCTTTAAGCGCCAGCAGCTCTCCCGCACGCTCACCCGAGACATAGATTTTCGCGCTGCGAAGCTTTGCCGCAGAGCCGATAATACAGCCGTCGACGAACGAACCGCCGGAGCGAGCGATCGTCGCGCCCGCAGCCTCCGCCGTCATCGGCGAGATCGCATTCGCCTCGAGGTAAAGACATCGCTTCCTGCCCGTCTGTGAGAACGCACGCGCCGCGTCGGCGGCGACCTTCTCTGCCGCCGACGGCACGACGATGGAAACGATAAGATCCGCTTCCGAGACGGCTTCAGCGAGGGCCACGATACGCACGCCTGCATTTTCGGCGCGCTTCCGCGTGACCTCGCTGCGCCCTTCGCTTGCAGTGAACACCTCGACGCCGTGCTCTTTCAGCAGCCGCGCCCAGTGATACCCCATCTCGCCGATGCTCAAAATCGTTACGCGCCGGAAAGCCATAGTCAGTCCTCTCCGTTGATGACATCAATCATCTGTCTGAGCCGCCCGAAATTCCGTCGGTTGAACGGCACGCGGAGCCGCGGATACGAGAGCGTCGCGGGATCGTCTAGCTCTTCCGGCAGCGGCGCCGTCTCTTTGATCTCGCCGGTGAGAATATCGCGGAAATTCTCATTCAGAGTGGCGATGAAGGCGGGAGCAGGCGGCTCGACCAGGCGCATCACCAACTCCCGCTTGACGTACCGATACGAATGAAATCGACGGTAGAAGCGCTTGATCTCCGCCACCGCCGCTTTGGCGCTGTCGACGATCTTGAAAAAAGAGAGGTCTTCCTCGGAAATATAGCGGTCGGCGAGCAACCGCTCTTTGACGAACGCGAGCCAGTCGCGCCAATACGTCCTCCCCGGGAGATCCACCATGACGATCGGGACGATCTGGCTTTTACCCGTCTGCGTCAGCGTTAGCACTTCAAGCGCTTCGTCATGCGTGCCGAAACCGCCGGGGAAAAAGGCGAAGGCGTCGCCCTCTTTGACGAACATCAGCTTGCGCGTGAAGAAGAAATGGAACGGCATGTGCTTCGCGTCGCCCTGGATGAAGCGGTTCGGGACCTGCTCGAACGGCAGCTTGATATTCACCCCGATGCTCTTCGCGCGTCCGGCGCCTTCGTGCCCCGCCTGCATGATGCCCTCGCCCGCGCCGGTGATTACCATGAAACCTTCGGCGGCGATCAGCTGGGCGAACTCGCGCGCGAGCGCATAATACGCATCGGTCTCTGGGGTGCGGGCGGAGCCGAAGATGCTGACTTTTCGCACCGAGCGATACGGCGCGAAGAGTCTGAACGCGCGCCGTTCCTCGCGTAGGGATCGGACAAGGACTTTGAGATCTCCGCGGTCGAAATCGCGCCTGGCCAGGTCGAGGACCAAGTAAAGCATCTCGGCCAACAGATCGTGGTTGGGGCTCGCGGGCTCTTCTTTAAGCCACGCGTCGACCTCGCGCACGAGATCGTTCAGGCTGAGTCGCTTGCGTCTTGCCATGCCGTACGTTTAACGTCTATGTCACATCGGTCGGTGAAAAAAAAGGAATCCGTCGTGAGGGAGGGCACCATGAAATTTCACGATATATCGCTCAGTTTATCCGAAGAGACCGTGCGCTGGGCCACATCCACGCCTTTCGAGCTCGTCGCGCGCCGCCGCATGAGCCGCGGCGACGCCAACAATTCCTCCGGAGTGGCAATGAGCCTGCATGCGGGCACGCATCTCGACGCGCCTTTTCATTTCCTCGCCGACGGCGACACGATAGACGGCCTCGCCCTTGACCGTTTCATCGGTCCCGCGGTGGTGCATGCCGTCGACGCCGAGCGCTATATCGAGCCGCGGCATCTCGCCGGACTCGATCTCGACGACGTCCGCCGCGTACTATTCAAGACGAGGAACTCGGCGCTGCTTCGGCAAAAGAACTACGAGCCCGATTTCGTCGCGTTCTCAATCGAAACGGCCGAGCTTCTCGCGGCGCGCGGACTGACGCTCGTCGGTTTGGATTATCTCTCGGTCGCGCACGCCGGCGACGAGCAGGTGCCGGTGCACCGCGCGTTTCTAAGCCGGGGCGTGGCGCTGCTCGAAGGCGTCGATCTCTCGGATGTCGCGCCGGGTCGTTACGAGTTGATCTGCTTTCCGCTCAAAGTCCGCGGCGCGGACGGGGCGCCATGCCGCGCGGTGCTGCGAGAATTCGATTAGCAGCTACTCTCCGCATCGAATCGTCGACGTCGAAAGGAACGGCTTCAAACCTTTCGCGTTCGCTCCTGCGCGATCCGTATCGGCGGCGTCCACGGCTTTTCCGCCCAGGCGACGCCGGTGCGGCGCACCTGCGCGTCGATGAGATAGGGCTTGCCTTCCTGGGTGAAGCGCTTCGCGCGACCGAGCGCGTCCTTGAGCTGCCCCGGCGATTCGACGACTTCGCCGTCGACGCCGAAGCCTTTCGCGATCGACGCCATGTTCATGTCCGGGTTGCCGAGATAGTCGTGCATGAATTTTCCGGTCTGGACCATGCGGCCGCCGGGAGAGTTGTTGATCGCGCGGCTGTGCGGTCCACTGTAGGCGTGATTGTTGTAGACGATCGTGATGACCGGGAGCTCTAGGCGCGCCATGTTCCACAGCGCCGTGGGACCGAAGATGAACGAGCCGTCGCCGACGAGACAGATGACCTGCTGGTTCGGGCGCGCGAGCTTGACGCCCGCCGCGGTCCCGACGCCGGAGCCTAGGTGCGCCCCGTAGTAAAAGAACAGCTCGCGCCCGCCGAGCGGGTTGAACTCGAAGCTGTGAAATCCGATCGAGCCGGCCTCGTGGACGACGATCGCGTCTTTATCGGCGAACTGCGCGATTTCGTATGTGAGGCGGTCGGCCAGCAGCGGGCTCGCGTTCCAGTCGGGGTTCTTCACGATCTGCGCGCGCAGCGTCTTCGCCCGCTCGCTGAACTTCCGTATCTCCTCCGAGCGCTCCTTCGCCTTCGCGCGGATCGCGGGCGTCATAATGCTTTCGACAGCCGCGATCAGATCGTCCAAACCGTAGGCGACATCGGCGAAAAGCGGCGCCTCGGTCGTGATGACATTACCCATCGACCAGTTGTCGTTACGCAAGTCGATGAACTTGGCATTGCGCGCGACGATAGGCGCCGGTCCATTGTGCTGGAGCTTGTTGCCGACGTTGATCACGACGTCGGCGTCTTTCGGGTACGTGAGCGAATCGACGCGCGCGCTGGGAATCGTGCCGACCCACAGCGGATGCGACTCGGGATAGTTGGCGAACATCTGCCGCACCTGCGTTACCGACATGCCGATTGTCTCGGCGAGCTTCACGGCCTTGTCGACCGCCTTCGCCTTGTAAAGCTCGTCGCCGACGATCATCACCGGGGTCTTCGCCTCGACCAGCAGCTTCGCGGCGCGCTCGACTTCTTTGGGATTGGGGCGCACGCGCGTGCGCGGGTCGATCTTTTCCTGGGCGATGATCTCGGTGCGGACGTTCTCGTCGTTCAAGTCCGCGTGCCAGGAGACGTAGGCCGGGCCGTAGGGCGCCGTCCAGGCGGCCTTGAAGCCGCGCCGGACGGTTTCGGGAATCATGTCGGCGCGGCGCGAGAGCCAGGTGTATTTCGTGATCGGCTGGACCACCTGCTCCTGGTTCGCGACTTCCTCGAAGCCGTCGCGCCCCGAGCGGCGTGTCGAGTCGGTGCGGTAGCTGTAGAAAACCAGCGGCGTCTGCTCTTTAAAGGCGTTGAACATCTGGCCGATCGCGTTCGCGAGGCCGACGAAG
>DATFWH010000434.1:0-5089 GCA_035259465.1 Binatia bacterium | reverse complement strand
TTTTCCGCCTCCTCGGCAAGCACGCGCGTGAAGCTAGGGTCGGTGCCGCTCAGGTCGATCAGAGTGCGGCCCTGCTTGAGCGACGCGAGCACACCGGCAGCGCCGAATATCGCAGCCTTTACTTCCACGCTCGACGGCAGGACCGTCAGCGTGACCTCGGCGACGGCGTCCGCGGAGGAGATGACCTTCGCGGCCCCGCGTTGGGCGACTTCATCCATTACTTGAGTATTTAAGTCGAAGGCTCTTAACCGATAGCCTTTATCGATGAGGCGCAGCGCGAGCGGCTTGCCCGCGTTGCCGAGTCCGATGACGCCGATCTCTTTCATTGCGCTTTTTTCCTCAGCGCCTCTTCGGCGACCTTGTACATCGCCTTTACCTTGGCGGGGTCCTGGTTCTGCGACGCGCTCAGCATAAAATAATCGACGCCTTTTTGCGGCACGCCCCACGGCGGCAGATCGTCCTTCGGGATATCCGTGCGCAGCGAGTTTGTCTCGCTGTATTTCTGCCAGGCGATCTGCCCTTCGCGCGACATGACCCAGTTGATGAAAACTTTCGCCGCGTTCGGATGCGGCGCCCGATTGAGCATGGCCATGCAGCAGGCGCCGCCGCCCATGATCTCGCCCTCCTTCAGCGGATGCGGCAGGAGATCGACGGGAAGGCCCTGCTGCTTTGCGCGCACGACGGGCTGGGCGCTCCCGATATAAAAATGAATCTTGCCTTGGCCGAGCCAATCGGTGCCCTGCTCGAGATGGCGCGTGATCATAATGTCGGTCTCGGTGAGTAGCCGCGCGATAAAGCGCGGGCCGAGCGCCGGTGAGTTATAAAAAAATACGAACGTCTCGCCGCCGCCTCCGGCGGTCAGCGGATCGAAGGTTCCGAGCTTGCCTTTGAATCTAGGCTTCAGGAGATCCCTCCATGATTGGACCTCGCCGGGATCGAGAAGGCGGGTATTGTAGGAACCGCGCCGCGTGCCGACCTCGCCGCTCAGCAGAACCGCGCTCTGGTTTTGCGGATCGGCGAACCAGAGTCTTTTCTGCCACCAGCCGGAATCGTCGTAAGTCTCGGGCAGAACGAGCTGCGCGCGCAGCCGCTCGAGCGCGCCGGCGGGAAAAACGATGAAGCTCGACGACCCGCCCATCAGGAGATCGGCGAGATATTTTCCGGCGCGCCGCTCGTTCAAAATCTTTTGCGTGAGGTCTGCGCCTTTTCCCGGCTCGAAGTTGATCTTGACGCCGGGAAAGGATTTCTGAAAAAGCTCCCACAGCGGCCGATACATCGGGTTGTGCGGGCCGTATATCGTCAGCTCGCCCTCGCGCCTCGCCGCCTGGATGGTTTTTTCCCATTCCTGTTTCCAATCTTCCGCAGCGCGTGCGGAAGATAGAAAGAAGTTGAGACAGAGTATAGCGATCGTTGCGCGCGCGATTGGTTGCATCGCTTTCAGTTTCCGGACGTTTGGGTTACATTCGCCGCTCAACACCATTACTTCTGGAACGTGCCTTCGTCAATGAGAAAAGTCCCCGCGCTGGAAATCCGAAATGTCTCCTACGCGCTCTACGGGCGAACCATTCTCGACTCGGTCGACTGGAGCGTTCGCCCCGGCGAGCACTGGGCGATTCTCGGTCCGAACGGGTCGGGAAAGACGACGCTGCTGCGCATCGCGTGCGGCTTTCTCTGGCCGAACGCGGGCGGAGAAGTAAGGCGTAACGGCGAAACGCTGGTCAATCTGCCGGAGCTCCGGAAGAGCATCGGCTGGGTTACGGCTTCGCTCGCCGCCGAGATTCCGCGGCGCGAGCCGGCGCTTCAAACTGTGGTTTCCGGCAAATATGCCCAGATGGGGCTTTTTTCCTGGCCGTGGAACAAGCCCACGCGAAGCGACTTCGAGCGCGCCGAGAATTATCTCGCGCAGATGGGCGCCGCGCGGCTGAAGAAGCAGGAGTTCGGCACGCTGTCGCAAGGCGAGCAGCAGAAGGTGATGATCGCGCGCGCGCGCATGACGCGTCCGTATCTCGTTCTCCTCGACGAGCCGTGCGCCGGCATGGATCCCGGCGCGCGGGAAAATTTTCTCGCGAGCCTGGAAAAGCTCGGGAAACACAAGAAAGTGCCGGCGCTCGTCTACGTGACGCACCATATCGAAGAGATCCTGCCGATGTTCAAAAAGGTTTTGATTTTAAAGAATGGCCGAGTCCTGGCGGCCGGGAAGACCGATGCGCTGCTGCGGAGAGAGACGCTGAGAAAATTATACGGCGTCGACTTCGACATCGAGCAGAAGAAGCAGCGCTATTGGCCGATCCCTCGATAGCGATCCTTCCCGAATATTTTTTAATGCTCCAACGGTTGACTCAGATCGTCTTCGGACCGAATCACCGCTGGTGGGCGCTCGCCGTCGCGGCGCTGGCGACCTTTATGGTGACGACCGACGCGGGGCTTTTGAGCATCAGCCTTCCGGTCATCCTCGCGGAGTTCAGGACCGATCTCGCGACCGGCGGCTGGCTGCCGTTCGTGTACGCGCTCGTAACCGGATCGCTGTATCTGCCGTGCGGCCGTCTATCGGATCTCTTCGGGCGCAAGCGCACGTTGAGCGCGGGCTTCGTGATTTACACGGCGACAGCTCTATTGGCCGGCTTTTCGCAGAGCATGGGGCAGGTGATTTTCTTCCGCGGGCTCCAAGCGGCCGGAAGCGCGTTGATGATGGCAAACACGTTCGCGCTCGTCACCGCGCTATTCTCCCCGGCCGAGCGCGGCCGCGCAATGGGGCTTTCCGGCGGCATGATCTCGGCCTTGGGCTTCGTCATAGGCCCGGCGCTCGGCGGTTTCATAACCTATACATTCGGCTGGCGCTCGGTGTTTTACGTGAGCTGCTGCCTCGGCGTCGTCGGGCTGCTCGGCGCGCGTTTCATACTGCTCGACGATAAGCCGGCGCACGCAAAGCGAGGCGAGCCCTTTGATTTCCTAGGCACTGCCACATTCGCCTTAGGCCTTACCATGCTGCTGCTCGCGCTCACCGCCGGGCAGAAAGGCCAGTGGAATCATCCGCTGGTGCAGGCCGGGTTTGTTCTGGCGGCGCTTTTCATCGCGGGTTTCCTTCTATTGGAGGCGCGGACGGCGCATCCGCTGCTCGATCTCGCGCTCTTTCGCATACGCTTGTTCGCCGCCGGCAACATCGCGCGCCTTTCGAGCTTCGTCAGCGTGAGCATGAATCAGCTGCTTATGCCGTTCTTCCTGCAGTTGGCCCTCGGTCTCGACACGTTTCAATCCGGCCTGCTGGTGGCGACGGCATCGATCGGCCTCGGCGTGCTCTCGCCTTTCACCGGCTATTTGTCGGACCGCATAGGCGCGCGGTTCCTTTCCTCGGCCGGGCTCACGCTGATGGCCCTTGCGTTCTTTGCGTTGGGAATGCTCGGTCTCGACGCGTCGCGCTTCCATGTAGCGCTGCGGCTGGGGCTCCTCGGCGTCGGCTTCGGACTCTTTCAAACACCGAACAACAACGCGCTCATGAGCTCGCTGCCGCCCGATCGGCTGGGCGTCGGCTCTTCGTTCCTTTCGATCGTGCGGAGCCTGGGACTCTCGGTCGGCGTCGCGACGGCGAGCGCGATCGTAAACGCTCAGCTTGTCGCCGTCACGGGCCGGACGTCGCTCGATGCGCTCGGAAAGTGGAGCGCGTCGGAGCACAGCGGCGCTCTGCTGGCGGCCTTTCTTTCCGGATACCGCTATGCCTGCTGGACGTCGGTCGCGATATGTCTCGTCGGCGCCGTCGCGGCGAGCATGCGCGCCGCGCGCCCGCTAAACGATTAGACGTAAAGCGCTTCGACCGACTCGCCGAGGCGCAAAAAGATGAGCTTGAAGCCCGCTACGTCTTGGTTCAGTGTGCGGCGGACCGCCTCCGAATAAATGGCGACTTGATGGTGATAACGTGAGACCGCTTCCGGGAGTTCGCCGCGTTCGACTCGGTCGCTCTTGTAGTCGGCGATAAAAATCCTTCCGTCCTTCTCATAGAGCAGGTCGATAACGCCTTCCATCACGGCCGCGTCTTCCCACTGAAGCAGCAGCGGCACCTCGCGGCCGAGAATGCGCGTCACGGCGAGATCGCGATAAGCCGGCGAGGGGAAGAAGGCGCCCAGAATCTCCCGCATCTCACTTTCGATCTCGGCGCGGTTGGCCCTCCACCTGCCGGCCAACCAATGGTCAAGAAACGGCGCGACCTCCGCTTCGAATCCTTCGGGGGCGCGGCTAAAGTCCCAATATTCGAGAAACCGGTGCGCGAGTTCGCCGACGCGAAGCGGTAGTTCCGCCAGCGCAAGCTTCTCTTTTTCAAAGACAGCTTCAGTCAGCTCCGCTTCGCGCTGTTTGAGCAGCGTCGGGCTCAAGAACAGCGGTTTTTCGAGAGCGGCGCTCATCCGGTCCGCGCGCCGTGTCCATGCCGCCGCATAGGTCTGCCAGTCGACTGCCGGCGGCGCGCTGTCGCTCGGCCGGGCGCGTACCGGAGGCTGCAAGCTCTCGTCCACCGGTTGGAGCTCGATCGCTCCGGCGCCGGCGGGAATAAGGCGGCGGTCCATGCCGCCGATATCGTCGCCGAGCGTTTCCGTGAGCAGCCCGAGATAGCTCGCTCGCGGCGGCTTATCCGTCGCCGCGCACGAGATCGTCAAGTGCTCGCGGGCGCGTGTCATGGCTACATACAGCACGCGCTTTTGCTCCTCGCGCTCGCGGCGGCGAGCTTTCTCCGCGATGAAGACGGCGGGAAGACTCCACCACCGCCCGACGCGAAGCCCCACCAAACCCGTCGACCAGTCCTGGAGCACGCAGGACTCGCGGTCTCCGCCTTGATTCGGCACGCTGTGGCTGCCGGCGAGGACCACGACAGGAAACTCGAGGCCTTTAGCCTTGTGAATGCTGAGAAGACGAATGGCATCGAGATTCTCCTCGGCGAGCGCGCTCTCCGCCTCTTCATCGACGCGCAGCACACTCGATTCGAGGCGCGCGATGACGCTCTTGAAGCTGCTGAGCGGTTCGCGCCCCATGATTTCGGCCTGGAGACGCAGCTTTTCGAGGTTCGCGACCGCCTGCTCTCCATAGAGTGTGGCGGCGGCGAACA
>DATFWH010000433.1:0-2982 GCA_035259465.1 Binatia bacterium | reverse complement strand
AAAGACGGTTTTCGACGGCGCAAATTGACAGCTACCCGGGGTTTTGTTAGTTATTGAAACTTCGAGGTTTTTTTGTCCCCACTCCGGCCAATCTTACCGGTTTTACTCGTCTTGCTGGCGCTCTTCTATTCCCCGGGGATTGGAAAGGCCGCCAGCCCTGTTAGTACCCCGGCAGCCCAGGTCGGCGATGAGATAATCAGCCTGGAGGAAATCCAGCAGTCGCTCAAAAGCGAACTGATGGACCTGGAGCGCGAGCGCTTCAGGCTGATCGACGAGAAGCTCGCGGAGGTTATCGCCGATAAGCTTCTCGCGTCGGAAGCGAAGCGGCGCGGCATCACCGTCGCTGAGCTGATCAAGCAAGAGGTCGACGCGAAAGCCGCGCCGGTGTCCGACGACGAGGTCGAGCGCTTCATCGCCGCGAACCGCGCCCGCATGGGTTCGGGCGACAGTCCAGAGGTTAAGCTCAAGGTCTGGGGATATCTGCGCGAGCAAAAAATCGCCCAGCGAAAGAGCGAATACGTCCGCGCATTGCGAGCGCAATCCGGCGTTAAAGTTTTCCTTGCCGATCCGACGGCAATCAAGGTCGACGCCGGCAAAGGTTTCGCGCGCGGCGCAGAAAAAGCGCCGGTCAAGATCGTCGAGTTCTCGGACTTTCAATGCCCGTTTTGCAAGGCCGCGACGACGACAATGCATCAGCTGCTGGATCAGTATGCCGGCAAGATCCGCTGGGTCTTCCGCGATTTTCCCATCGCCAGCATCCATCCGCTCGCGCCCAAGGCGCACGAGGCGGCGCGCTGCGCGGCCGAGCAGGAAAAATTCTGGCAGTATCACGATCTGCTTTTTGATCGCGCGCCGCTCCTTTCGCCCGCGGAGCTGAAGCAATACGCGCGGGAGTTGAAGCTCGACGCCGAGGCATTCGACCGCTGTTTCGACAGCGGCAAATACCAACCGGTCGTCGCCGCGGACGTCGCCGAGGGGCAGCGGCTCGGGGTCAGCGGCACGCCGGCATTTTTCATCAACGGCCGGCTGCTCGTCGGCGCGCAGCCCGCGACGGTGTTTCAGCAAATGATCGACAGCGAGCTCGCGAAGCAATCGTCCGGCAACTGATCCAAGCGCGCCGCGGCACCGTGGCCGGTCGCCATTTCATCCGAATCCGATAAACGCTATAATCCGCCGACCAACTGCGTCGGTGTTGAATGCAATTTGCTCGTTTTTGCGCCCTGGTTATCGCGTTCGTCGTTTTTTCCACGCCGCATACGATAAAATCCCAAGAACCGCCGAGCGGAAGAGTCGCGCCGATCCGCCGCCTGCCCGGCTACGAGGAGGGTAAGCGGCAGGCCGACATCGAGCGGGAGGAAGTCGAGAGCCGGCGCGCTGTGCCGGAGCCGGAAGTTCTCGCCCCGACGCCGCGCGCGGCGGTGATTTCGGAAGGGTTCGCCGGCATGGACTTCAACGATACGGCGGGCTTCGTTCCGCCGGACACGCATGCAGCGACGAGTCCCAGCCACATCGTCGAAACGGTGAATACGACGATAGCCATTTACAACCGCACGACCGGAGCGCCGGTGCTTGCCCCGACAGATCTGGCGACCCTCTTCAGCTCCGTCGGCGCGAGCGATAATCTCACCGATCCGATCGTCGCGTACGATGAAATAGCGGGGCGCTTTTTCATCGGACTCATCGATTTCGGCGCCAACAACACGATCTCTCATTTGCTCTATGCCGTTTCGGACAACTCCGCACCGACCGGCGTCAGCAGCTTTTCAAAAAAATATTCTGTTCCCGTCGAGGAGCCGGCGACTTCGTGCGGCGGCACGGTCTTCGCCGATTTCACGCGCTACGGCTGGAACGCCGATGCGCACGTCTTCACGTTCAACATGTTCAACGCGGCGGGCAATTGCTTTGATCATGTGAGCGTCATTACGATCGACAAATCGAGCATCGACACCGGCACACTCGTCTTCACGCATACCAATCGCAGCGGCTCCAATAACTTTACACTCACGCCGACCGTCATGCACGGCTCTTCGACCGGCGCTCCGATGTGGTTCGTCGAGGCCGTGTTCTCGAATCAAATCCGCGTCGTCCAAATGACCAACGTGCTCGCGATGACGCCGAGCTTCGCGACCTTTGACATTCCCGTGGCGGCGTATTCGTTTAATGTGCCCAACGCATCGCAGAAAGGCGACAACAAGACCCTCGATACCGGCGACGCTCGCATACTCAATGCCGAGTTGCGCGGCAGCCGGCTGCTCGCGACGCACGCCGTCGGACTCGGCGGCGCCGCGCGCGCCCGCTGGTACGAGTTCGATACCTCCGGCATGTCGCCGACCCTGAAGCAGCAAGGCACGCTCAGCCCCGGCACGGGCATCCACAACTATTATCCGTCGATCGCGATCGCCGCGAACGGCGATATCGGCCTGACCTTCATGCAGTCGTCCCTGAGCGAATTCATGTCGATGTACGTGACCGGACAGCGCTCCGGCGACTCTCCCGGCACGATGCAGACGCCGGTGCTGGCGAAGGCGGGCGAGCGCAACTACAATACTACTATCCCCAGCGATTGCCCCAACAAGGGCAACCCGTGCCGCGCCGGCGATTACAGCGGCATCACCGCCGATCCGGATTTATCCGATACTTTTTGCGCCGCCAACGAATACGCCACGTCCGACACTGCGGAAAATTGGGGCACCTGGATCGCCTGCTTCAACCTTCAAGCCCCCGTCGTCCCGCACGACCTCGCTGTCACCGCCGTGAAGGCATCGAAGACCGCGAAGAACGGCGTGCCGGCGCCGGTGGCGGTGACGATTCAAAATCGGAGCCCGCACATCGAGACGATTACTTCAGGCGACTTGGGAGACGGATCGAGCAGCGGTCTCGTGCAGTTGCAGTTTCAGAACATAGATAATGATTTCGAGAGTTGTGGCGCTCCCTCGGTCGCGCTCAACAACGCCAAGAACGCGGCCCTGTTTTCTACCGGCA
>DATFWH010000432.1:0-8162 GCA_035259465.1 Binatia bacterium | reverse complement strand
GCTGGCGGTCGGCGCCGCGTCGGCGCACGTGCAGGCCGTCGACGGCGTGTGGGTCGATCTCAAAGACCCCGACGGGCTCGCATGCTTCGCGCGGCAATCGCGCCGGCTCGGATTCTCCGGCATGTCGCTCATCCACCCGTCGCAGATCGATCCGATCAACGCGACGTTCAGCCCGACGGCGGAGGAAATCGAATATGCCAAGCAGGTGCTTCAGGCGTTCGAGGAGGCCAATGCGCGCGGCGACGGCTCCATCGCCTTCGGCGGACAGTTGATCGACCGGCCGATCGTCGAGCGGGCGCGGCGCACGCTGGAGCTGGCGAAAACCCTCGGCATTCAGGAGTAGAGGAGATTGAAGGATGAAGCGATTGGTGATGCGGAGTCTCGTTTGTGGTCTCGTTATGCTGCCGGCGATGGCTTTTGCGCAGGTCAAGATGACGATGAGCAAGCTCGCCGACGATGTTTACTTCATGCAGAACTCCGCCGGATCGAGCAACTCGGTTTTCTTCATCACGAGCGACGGGGTGCTGGTCTTCGATTTCGACATCCGCACGGCGGACCAGACGCTCGCCGCGATCCGCAAGCTTACGGACAAGAAAGTGCGCTACCTGATCTCATCGCACTCCGCGGGCGATCACGCGACCGGCGCATGGCACTTCCGCGAGGACAAGCCCGTTTACATCGCGACGAAGAACCAGGCTAAAGATCTCTTTATGCAGGAGGCGAAGGAATTTGAGGAACGAAAAAATTCCAAGGACCCGGCGAACGAGGGGTACCGAAAGGGCGAGTTGGTGCGCCCCGACATCGCGATCGACGGGCCGACGACGCTCTTCTTCGGCGGCCTCACGTTTCAGATCACGCCGGAAGGGCGCGGCCACAGCACAGGAGATTTAACGGTGTTCGTGCCGCAGAAGCGCTTGATGCTGATGGGCGATCTGCTCGATACGGAAATCCATCCCGGCCAGGGCGAGTCGGCCGGCGTCTGGTATTCCAACGTGAACGGCTGGGTCGCCATTCTCGACAACGTGATGGCGCGCAACCTGCCCGCCGAGACGTATGTTCCCGGCCACGGTCCAGTGCACAGGGGGCGCGGCGTCAAGGACCTCGAAGAACAGAAGCGTTATTTTGTCGTCATGCGCGACGAGGTTGCGAAGATGGTCGCGGCGGGAAAGACGCTGGAGCAGATCGAGAAAGAATTCAAAATTCCACCTGAGTTCGCCAACTACACACGGCCGGAGCGGCTCAAAAACTTCTACAAATTGTTTTATAACCAATTGATCGAGAAGGGATACTAACGCGACCGCATGTCTTCTTCGCCCGCCATCCGTCATTTGACGGCGTCCAATCCGGGTCTGCTGACGCTCGAGGGGACGAATCAGTATCTGCTCGGAAAAGAGGAGATCACGGTCGTCGACGTCGCGCTCTCCTCGGGCCGGAATATCGACGGCATCATCGAGCAGGCCGAGGCGACGGGAGGGAAAAAGATCGAGAAGATTCTCCTAACGCACATCCACAGCGACCACTGCGGCGGCGCGCTCGCACTCAAGAAGCGCACCGGCGCGAAACTCGGCATCTCGCGTGGGCGGGCGGGATATCTCGGAGGAGAGGATTTCACCTACGGCGAGGGCGACGAGATCCCCTATGACGGCGGCTCGGTCAGGGTCGTGCACACGCCGGGACACGAATCGGCCCACTGCTGCTTCTACGAGCCGGCGCTGAAAGACTTGCTTACCGGCGACCATATTCTCGGTCGCGGCACTACGGTCATTCCGCCGCCGGACGGCGACATGGCCGATTACATCAGGTCGCTGGAGAAGCTCCTGAGCCTCGACATCCGCCGGCTGCTTCCCGGCCACGGGCCCGTGGTTTCGGATCCGTACGGCAAAATCCGCGAATACATCGATCACCGCCTGATGCGCGAGCGCGCGGTGCTTCGCTGTCTCGCCGAGGGCGAGCAGACGATTCCGGCCATCACAGAGCGAATATACACGGATACTCCATCGGCGCTGCACCATGTGGCGCAGTCGTCGGTGGAAGCACACCTGCTGAAGCTGATTGCGGAGGGAAAGGTTAGGCGCGAAGGCGGAAGATATTTTCTTCTGTCTGAGCCGGCCTGATTATTTCTCCATGATGATGACGGAGAATCCCTGCTCCGTCATGCGGCGCGCGCGCGCCTCGGCCTCGCCGCGATCGGTGAAGAGACCGGCCTGCACGCGGTAATAGGTGCTGCCGTCTTTATCGAAACGAACGATCGCGATATCGGACGGCGGAAAAGCCTGATTCAATAGCTCTTTCAATTGCGTCGCCTTGTCCATTTGCGCGAACGAGCCGAATTGTAGCGTGTAATCGAGCTGAGAGCGGATATGCTCCACCTTGACGGGGCCGTCGAGCACTTCGACGCGAACACGGGCGGTGCCTTTTTCGATTATCCCGAGCTCCTGAGCCGCCGTGTGCGAGAGATCAATGATACGGTCCTTCGCGAAAGGCCCGCGGTCGATGATCGTGACTTCAATAGACTTCCCGTTGCCGAGATTTGTCACGCGGACGCGCGTGCCGAGCGGCAGCGTCCGATGCGCCGCTGTGAGATCGTGTTGATCGTAGGTTCGGCCGCTGGCGGTCAGCTTGCCGTGAAAGCCCGGCCCGTACCAGGAAGCGAAGCCCGTCTGGGAGGGGCCGGGTTTCGATGCCGTCGCCGGCGTCGGCGGCACCGTCGTCGTCACGGGGACGGAGCAGCCTATCAGAATGGACAGCGATGAGAGAAAAAGCACGCAGGCGCTACGAAAGATGAAGATTCTTTCGCTCACGGGAGCAGTATACCGAAATGCGCCGGCTCGTGGAAGATAGGCCGAACCAATGTTTACGGGGCGCGGGGATTGTGCTAGCCTATTCCATCACAAAAGAGGTCATTATTATGTCCGGACATTCCAAGTGGAGCTCGATCAAGCATAAGAAAGCGGCGAAAGACGCGAAGCGCGGTAAGCTCTTCACCAAGCTTATAAAAGAAATCACCGTCGCCGCGCGCCACGGCGGCGGCGATATCAACGGCAATCCGCGTCTGCGAACGGCGGTGCTGACGGCGAAGGCCAACAGCATGCCCAACGACAATATCGACCGCGCGATCAAAAAGGGCACCGGCGAGCTCGAAGGCGCCGCTTACGAAGAAGTTCAATACGAAGGCTACGGCCCCGGCGGCACAGCGATCCTCGTCCAGGTGCTCACCGACAACAAAAACCGCACGGTCCAGGAGATTCGACATCTATTTACGCGCTACGGCGGCAACCTCGGCGAGAACGGCTGCGTCGCCTGGATGTTCGACAAGAAGGGCCTCATCACGGTCGACAAGGTGCAGGTAGACGAGGACCGGCTCTTCAGTCTGGCGCTGGACGCGGGCGCCGAAGATGTGCGCGACGAGGACGACACCTTCGAGGTGCTGACCTCTCCAGAGGATTTCGAAAAAGTCCGCGAGACGCTCGAGCGCGAAAAAATCGCCATGGCGACGGCGCAGGTGACGATGATGCCGAAAAGCACCGTCACCGTGGACGAAAAGCACGCCGAGCAGATTTTGAAGCTTACCGAAGAGCTGGAAGATCACGACGACGTGCAGAGCGTCTCCGCCAATTTCAATATTCCCACCGAAATTCTAGAGAAAGCGAGTTAATGAGCGTCGGCCGCGACGTACGCCGGAGCACCGAGCGCATTTTAGGAATCGATCCGGGCACGGTCGCGACCGGTTGGGGCGTGGTCGAAATGACGGGCAGCACGCTCGTGCACGTCGATCACGGCACGATCGCCTGTTCGGCAGGGCAGGCGCAAGGCATGCGCCTCAAGCGCATTTACCACGGACTTTGTGAAGTCATCGCGCGGCACCGCCCCGACGGTGTCAGCCTCGAAAAAGTCTTTTTCGCGCAAAACGCCCTCAGTGCGCTCAAGCTCGGTCAGGCGCGCGGTGTCGCGCTCCTCGCGGCCGCGGAGAAGGATGTTGTCCTTCACGAGTATGCGTCGGTAGAGATCAAGCAATCCGTCGTCGGCTACGGCCACGCGAGCAAAGAGCAGGTGCAGAAGATGGTGGGGTCGCTTCTCCGTCTCAGCGGCCCGCTCGCGGCGGACGCCGCCGACGCGCTTGCCGCCGCCATCTGCGACCTGCATCAGCGCGCGTTTAAGCTTCGCATCGACGAAGCCGCGCCGAGGATCCTGCGTTCGGCGCGTCCAAGAAACGGATGATCGGCAGCATCAGCGGCATTCTGGACGCCAAAGCCCCCGGAGAGATCACCGTCGACGTCGGCGGCGTCGGGTATCACATCTTCATTCCCATCAGTGTTTTTTATCGATTGCCGGAGCCCGGAGAGAAAGTCCGTCTCTACATCCATACGCACCTCCGCGAGGACGCGCTGCAGCTTTTCGGCTTTCTCGAGCCTGAGGAGAAGCAGGTCTTTCTTCTGCTCAACAGCGTTTCGGGCATCGGTCCGAAGCTTGCCGTCACGATCCTCTCCGGCATCCCGGCCGACGACCTCGCGCGTGCCCTCAAGGAGGGCGACCAGGCGCGCCTCCAATCCATTCCCGGCGTCGGAAAGAAGCTGGCCGAGAGAATGGTCGTCGAGCTCAGGGATAAGGCGGTCGCAATGCGGCCGCCCGAGGCGAGCGCCGCGGCGAACGGCGGCTCCGAGGTCTCGCGCGACGCCGTATCCGCTCTCGTGAATCTCGGCTACCGCCGCGCGGACGCCGAGAAGGCGGTGCGGGAGATCGCGCAGAAGCAGGAAGGCAACCTTGCCGACGTGCTGAAAGAGGCGCTGCGGAGACTCAGCCAGTAGTTTTTTCTTGAATTTCGACTCGCAAAACCCCAAAATCCGAATTCAGCACTGATCATGGAACCCCGGCCGATCACGCCCGCGCGGACCGACGAAGATTTAAAGTTCGAGGTGAACCTGCGTCCGCGTGGATTCGATGAATACGTCGGCCAGGAGCAGGTGAAAGAGAACCTGAAAGTCGCGATCGCCGCCGCGCGCGGGCGAAAAGACGTACTGGATCATCTTCTCTTTCACGGACCGCCGGGTCTCGGCAAAACGTCGCTCGCCTACATCATCGCGCGCGAGATGGGCGTGAATATTAAGGCCACATCCGGTCCTGTGATCGAGCGCCCGGGCGATCTCGCGGCCCTGCTCACCAACCTGGAAGAGGGCGACATTCTCTTCATCGACGAGATCCATCGCCTGAACCACGTGGTCGAAGAAGTTCTCTACCCGGCAATGGAGGACTATCAGATCGACATTATGATCGGGCAGGGCCCGTCGGCGCGATCGATCAAGCTCGATTTGAAGCGTTTCACGCTCGTCGGGGCCACCACGCGATCGGGTCTCCTGACATCGCCTCTCAGGAACCGCTTCGGAGCGATCTTCCGGTTAGACTTTTACTCGCCCGACTCTCTGACGCGAATCCTCGGGCGGTCGGGCTCGATTCTCGGCGTCGCCGGCGACGAGGAGGGAATGGCCGAGATCGCGCGCCGCTCGCGCGGCACCCCGCGCATCGCCAACCGCCTGCTCCGCCGCGTCCGCGACTACGCGCAGGTCAAGGCCGGCGGGCGGATAACGAAGAAAGTCACCGAAGAAGCGCTGAGAATGCTCGAGGTGGATCCGATGGGCTTCGACAAGATGGATACGATGCTGCTGCTCACGCTGATCGACAAGTTCGCCGGCGGCCCCGTCGGGGTCGAGACGCTCGCCGCCGCTATCGGAGAGGAGAAGGACACGATCGAGGACGTCTACGAACCATTTCTTATCCAGGCCGGCTTTCTCAATCGGACGCCGCGCGGCCGCGTCGCGACGGCGCTCGCCTACGATCATTTCGGCCGCAGGCCCGGGCAGGCGGGGAAAAAACAGCCGACGCTCTTCTAACAATTGCTTTCCGGGTTTAAAGTTAAATAAAGGCTGATCGATGAATCCCTTCGGCAGGTCGCTGGTTCTCATCGGCATCCTTTTGGTTGTCCTTGGATTACTCTTCTCTTTCGGTCCCAGAATCCCCTGGCTCGGTCGCTTTCCCGGCGATATTTACATCCAACGCGGCAATTTCACGTTCTATTTTCCGCTTGCGACCTGCATCGTCCTCAGCCTGATTATTACGCTTGTCCTTTACCTCTTCCGACGGTAAAATCCAGCTAGACCGATAATAAGCCGGTAAGCCTCGGGAACTCCCTGAGCCGCGGCATTTTCCATGGACCAGCGCGAACTCGAAGAAGGCCTCCGCCTCGAAGAGGCAAAACGACGAAAACGCGAGGCGATCGTCATTCTCGTCACCATGCTGATGGTGATGATCTTCGTCTATTTCGAGGTCCAGCTCCCCGACGTATCGGACTACTCGGCCGCCAACAACATCGCGTTCTTCCTCCTCGTCAACATCAACATCATCCTGTTGATCCTGCTGATCTTTCTGGTCGTTCGAAACCTCGTCAAGCTGGTTTTCGAGAGGAAGAGACGCATCCTGGGATCGCGGCTTCGCGTCAAGCTTGTCATCGCGTTCGTAGCCCTCTCGCTGGTGCCGACGCTGCTGCTCTTTTTCATCGCCGGCGGCTTCGTAACGCGATCGTTCGAGCGTTGGTTCGACGTGCAGATCGAAAATGCTCTGCAGGGATCGCTCGAAGTGGCGCAGGCGTATTACCAGAACGCCGCCAGCAACGCGCTTTTCAACGCGCGCCAGTTGAGCCAGCGGATGACGCAAGAGGGGATGTTCGACGCCAAACGCATGGCCGACTTGAAGGAGTTTATCCAGGCCAAGCAGCGCGAATACAATCTCGGCACTGTGGAGGTCTTCGGACCGGACCGACAGCTCCTCGTCGTCGCTTTCAACGATCAGGTGCCGACGGGCGTCACGATCAAGCCGGAGTCCGATTTTCTCAATCGCGCGCTGCGCGGCATCGAGGTCACCCGCACACAGGCGTTCGGTGAAGGCGACATTATCCGCGGCGCGGTGCCGATCTACAGCACAGACAAGAAAATCCTCGGCGCCGTCGTGGTCGATTACTATGTGCCCAAGAGCCTCACCAACCGCTCGCTGCAGATCTCGCGCTCCTACGAGCAGTACAAGCATTTGACCGCGCTCAAACGCCCGGTGAAAAACAGCTACATTCTGACGCTGCTGCTGATCACGCTCGTGATTATTTTCTCGGCGACCTGGTTCGGGCTTTATCTCGCCAAAGGAATTACGGTCCCTATCCAGAGGCTCGCGGAAGGAACCCACGAAGTCGCGCACGGAAACTGGGACTACCAGATCGAGGCGGCGGGCGACGACGAGATCGGCACGCTCGTCGACTCGTTCAATCAGATGACGCGCGACTTAAAGCAGATCAACGTCGAACTCGCGCGTCGCGGCCGCTACATGGAGACGCTGCTGCGCAACATCGCAGCCGGCGTTATATCTGTCGATCCGGCGGGGACGATCACGACGATGAACGCCGCCGCCGAGCATATGCTCGGCGTCAAGGCCGACGAAGCCGTCGGTAAATCGTATTCGGGCGTGTTCCAGTCGGAGCAGCTCCGCACCATGCGCGAGATTATGGAACAGGTGACGGGCGGCGGCACCGTCGAGCGTGAGATCAAGATCGCCCTTCCCGACCAGATTCTCACCGCGGTTGCCACGGGCGCGATGTTGCGGGGAGACGACGGCGAAACGCTCGGCGTCATGATCTTTCTCGAAGACATCACCCAGATTCAAAAGGTGCAGCGCATGGAGGCGTGGCGCGAGGTCGCGCGCCGGATCGCGCACGAGATCAAAAATCCCCTCACGCCGATCCAGCTCTCGGCCGAGCGGCTGCGGAAGCGCTACGCCAAGCTCCTCGACGGCGACGGCGGAATCCTCGACAAGTGCACGGCGACGATCATCTCGCAGGTCGAGGATATGAAGAACCTCGTAAACGAATTTTCCCAGTTCGCGCGTCTGCCGGCGGCGGAGCTGACGGCGAACGATCTGAACGAGATCGTGAAAGAAGCCCTTTTTCTTTACAAGGAGGGGCACAAAGGCATCCGTTTCGATCTTCGTGTCGGGGATATTCCTTCGCTTGAACTCGACCGGGACCAGATCAAGCGGGTGCTCATCAATCTGCTCGACAACGCAGTGGCGGCAGTCGAGGAGAGCGGCGAAATTCGCATCGCGACAACGTATTCGTCCTCGGCGGGCAT
>DATFWH010000431.1:0-7753 GCA_035259465.1 Binatia bacterium | reverse complement strand
AGTCCCGCACGTCCTGTAAAAACCACTCGGTCGGAATCTCTCTCCCGGCGCCCTTCTCTTTCGCCAGCTGATAGATCCTGCCGGCGCATGCGGCGAACTGGAGTCCCTGCGTGCCCGCGTTGATGAAGAAAGTCGTCTGCTTCGGGCTCGTGCGGCCGGGGACTTTACCGGCCTTGAGGTCCATGAAGTATTTGAAATAGTCGCCGCGGTAGTTATCGACCGTCGGATTTGGAATCTTCGCGCGCTCCTCCGGCTGGCCCGCGATGTAGCCGGCGTTGCCGTGGAGGCGCACCATGCCCTCGTCCATCGCTTCCAGCGTGTTGCGGCCGAGCTTGACCGAGACGTCGCAGCGCTTCACCACGCGCGGCCCGATCTCACAGGCGCGCACGCATGTGACGTGCGTCCCCCCTTGCAGCCATTCCGGCTCGTCGAAGACGGTGCGCGTCGAATCGGTGCAGGCGGCGACGATGTCCGAGCCGCGCACGACCGCCTCGGGGCTGTCGACCGCTTCCACGCGGATGTCGAGCTGCCCCGTCATCTCGCGCGCGTAGGCTTCGCGGTGCGCCTTGGTCGGGCTGTAAACCTTTACTTTAGATATCTTCCGTACCTCGTTGAAAGCCTGTATATAGGTCCGCGCCATTCCGCCGGAGCCGAAGACGCCGACGACGCCCGCGTCGGGGCGCGCGAGGTATTTCGCGCCGAGTCCGGCGCATGCGCCGACGCGCATGTGCTGGAGCACGCCGTCGTTGATGATCGCGAGCGGCTCGCCGTTGCGCACGCTGAAGACCATGACGAGGCCGCAGTACGTGCCCGGCTGCATGCAATACTTTTCTTCGGTCACGCCGTCGGGCCAGTAGACGACGTCGGACTTCATGCGGATCGCGAAGACGCCGATCTTGCGGCTCGCGCCCTCCATCGTGCCCCAGCGGTAATAGCCGTCGGGGCGCTCCGCCGGCATCCAGACATCCACCCGCGGCCGGTAGACCGCGTCGCCCTTCAAAAGATCGTCGTAGCCGGTCTCCAGCGCTTCGAGGCAGCTTTTCATGTCGAACAGCTCCTCGACTTCTTTGTTGTTGATGAGCAGCATGTTTCCTCCCGCCTGCTAAGTACTGGCGGGCGGAAGAAAAAGCAAGGAGATTTGACTTTGAACCTCGCGCAGTGATAACGCCTTTCCAGGACGGGAGGAGGATGCCAACGTGAAAATTCTTCGCTTCAACGAAGACCGCATCGGCGTGCTGAAGGACGACAGCACCGTCGTCGACGTGAGCGCCGCGATCAGCTCGCTCAAGGCCAAAGGGCCGCAGCGCGTCGTCGAGGACATCATCGAGCACTTCAGAAAGTACCGCAAGCGCTTCGAGAAGATCGTCGCCGAGCAGCCCGGCGTGGCGCTCGCCAGCGTCAAGCTGCTGGCGCCGATCCCGCGCCCGAGCAAATGCATGGCGGCGTTCGTCAACTACGTAGACCGCCCCGACCGCAGCCCCGAGTCGCTGCCGAACGAATATTTTTACAAGGCGCCGGAGCTCGTCGGCCCCGAGGGCACGATCGAGCTGCCGGACATTCCCGCCGTCGTCGTCTTTCAGCCCGAGGCCGAGCTCGCCTTCGTTATCGGCAAGACCGCGAAGAACGTGCCGGAGAAGAAGGCGATGGACTACGTCTTCGGCTACGTCCCCTTCTTCGACGTCTCCGCGCGCGGGCTCACGCGGCGCACGCAGTTCGTCCCGAAAGGCATGGACACCTTCGGCCCGTGCGGGCCGTGGATCACGACCAAGGACGAGATTCCCGACCCGCACAACATCGTCGTGAAATCCTGGGTCAACGGCCAGGCGCGCCAGAACTACAACACGAAGTTCATGGCGCACAAAATCCCCGAGCAGATCGCCTGGCTGTCGAAGTTCGTCCAGCTGAATCCGGGCGACGTATTCGCGACCGGCACGTACCACGAAGGTCTCGGCCCGCTGAACGACGGCGACGTGCTGGAGATCGAGATCGAAGGGATGGGGCGGGCGCGCTTCTTCACCAAGGGCAAGGGCGCGCGCAAAGACGTCGAGTGGATGCCGGGCAAGAATCAGCCGGTGCCTCCACCTGGCGGCGGACTGTCGCGGGTATAAATTACCTCCCGTGCAGCAGGCGCTTCGATACGAATAAGAACGCCTGGTTGAGAAAATATCCGAGCAGCGCCAGCGTGATCATCCCCGCGTACATCTGATCGATCTTCAAGCGACGCTGCGCGTTCAAAATGAAGTAGCCGATCCCGTCGCTGCTGCCGATCATCTCGGAGATCACCACCAGAATCAGCGTGATCGAGAGCGAGATTCTGAGGCCTGTCACGATCTGCGGCGCCGCCGCGGGCAGGACAACCTTCAGGGTCGTTTTGCCGCGCGCGAGGCCGAACGTGCGCGCGGTGTCGACGAGCAGGCGGTCGATGTTCCGCACGCCGTCGATCGTGTTCAAGAGAATCGGCCAGGCGCAGGAGAAAAAAATCACGAAGACCTTCATACCGTCGCCGATGCCGAGAAACAACATCGCGACCGGAATCACGACCGGCGGCGGAATCGGCCTCAGCGTCTCGACGACGACTTCGAGCGCGCGGTAGACGCGCCCGGAGAGGCCCATCGCGACGCCCAGCGGGATGCACACCGCCGCGGCGAGAAAATAGCCCGCCGCCGCCCGCTCCATGCTGCGCGCGACCTGGGCGGGAATTTCCCCCGACATAAGCAGCGCAGCAAAAGAGCCGAGTATCCTGCTCATCGCCGGGAACAGCAGCGGATTCACCAGCCCGGCGCGCGCGACGATCTCCCACGCCGCAAGCACGGCGGCGAGCGCTAGCACGCCGTTTAATTTCGACGCCTTCACGCCTCCCCTCTCGTTCGCATCCCGCGTTTCCACGCGAGCGCGCGCGCTTCGACGAGCAAAAAGAGTCGATTGAGCGCGTACCCCTGCAGCGCGACCACGACGATGCCGGCGTACATATTCGCCGGTCGCAGCGAGCGCTCCTCGTCGAGGATGAAATAGCCGAGGCCGGCCGAGCCGGCGACCATCTCGGAGGTCGTCACGAGGATGAGCGCGATCGGCAGGCTCACGCGCAGCCCGGTCGCGATGTACGGCGCCGCCGCGGGCAGCGCGACCTGCCAGAGGATTTTCAGCCGGCCGAGGCCGAACGTCCGCCCGGTGTCGATGAGCGTGCGGTCGAGGTTGCGCACGCCGTCGATCGTGTTCAAGAGAATCGGCCACGCCGCTGCGTAAACGGTGACCGCGATCATCATCGCGTCGCCGATGCCGAGACATAATATCGCGACCGGAATGATCGCGACCGACGGCATCGGCCGCAAAAGCTCGGTGATGACTTCCGAGACGCTGTAGGCGAAGCGCGAGTAGCCTAAGACCACTCCGGCTGCGACCGCGAGCGCCGCGGCGAGAAAATATCCGCCCACGAAGCGGCCGAGCGTCCCGGCGAGATGGCCCGAAAGCGCGCGCGCCACGTCCGGCTGGACGAGCGCCTTCAGCGCGGCGCTCGGCGGCGGCAGATAATCCTGGATGCCGGCGGCGCGGGAGTAAACCTCCCACAGGAGCAGCAGCGCGGCGAAAAGCCCGACGCCCGCGGTATTGAATCGGCGCTCAGCCCGCATCGGCGATCCGGCGATAGATCCGGTTTCTGAGCTCCATGAAACCGGGCTCCGCGCGCGTGCTTACCTGATTACGCGGCCGCGGAAGCGGAACGGCGACGGTCTCGACTACGCGCGACGGCCGGCGCGCCAGCACATGGACACGGTCCGAGAGGTAGATCGCCTCTTCGATGTCGTGCGTCACGAGCAGAATCGTCGTGCCGAGCTCTTTCCAGATTCCCAGCAGCGCGTCCTCCAATTCGAGGCGCGTCATGGCGTCGACCGAGCCGAACGGCTCGTCCATCAAGAGCACCTCCGGCTCGTACGCGAGCGCGCGCGCGATCGCGACGCGCTGCTGCATGCCGCCGGAGAGCTGCCAGGGATAATGGCGCTCGAAGCCTTCGAGACCGACGAGGCCGATGAGCCGGCGCGCCCGCTCTTCCGCCGGCGTGCCGCTTCTCCCCTTGGCCTCCAGACCGAACAGCACGTTGCCGAGCACGGTGCGCCAGGCGAACAGCGAGCGGTTGTATTCCTGAAAGACGAGCACGAGATCCGGCGGCGGCCGGTCGACGGGCTTGGACTTCACCGCCACGCGCCCGCCGCTCGGCGCGGCGAGGCCGGCGATGCACATGAGCAGCGTCGTCTTGCCGCAGCCCGACGGGCCGACCAGGGCGACGAACTCGCCGGACTCGACGGCGAAGGAAATATTTTCGATCGCGAGCGTCGCCGCTCCGGCCGAGCCGTCGTAGCTCTTGCACAGCGCGTCGACTTCGAGCAGCGGCATGGAATCACTCCGAGGCGTAGCGCCAGAGCTGCGGGATCGCGCGGCTGATGCCGACGATCATGCAGACGCAGACGACGCCGCCGATCACCAGCGCGCGCGGGGCGCCCCAGAGCGAGGCGGCGACTCCGGCGAGGAGCGCGCCGAGCGCGTTCGTGCTCTGGGCGAACACAGTGATCATGCTCGCGGCGCGCCCGCGGAGCGTGTCGGGCGCGAGGTACTGCACGACCGTTCGGCGGATCGCGACGCTCAGCGAATCGGTGAAGCCGAGCAGCACGACGGCGGCGACCGCCATCCAGAAATATTGGGAGAACCCCAACAGCATCAGGCCGCCGGCGAAGAAAAGCGCCGCGACGACCGCGAGCGCGCCCTTGCGCCTAAAGTTGCCGGCGAGCAGCACCGCCGTCGATCCCAGCAGCGAGCCGATCGCGGGCGCGCCGTAGAGCGCGCCGAGGCCGGTCGCGCCGGTCTTGAAGACGTCGCTCGCGAAGATCGGCAGGATCGGCCGGTAAAACCCGACGAGCGTCACGCCGAAATCGAGCAGAAAAAGCGACAGGATGATGCGCTCGATCCAGATGAACTTCACCCCTTCGACCATGCTCTTGAAGCTGACGCTGCGGCGCTCGCCGTGCGGCAGACCGGAGGCGCGCATCGCGAGGATCGCGAGGATCGCCGGCGCGAACAGCGCCGCGCTCACGAAATAGGTGGACGCGAGGCCGCCGTGGTCGATGAGCAGTCCCGCGATCGCCGGACCGAAAAGAAAGCTCGACTGCAGGACCATCGAGGTGAGCGTGATCGCGTTCATCAGATGCGACGTCGGCACGAGGTTCGTGATGATCGCCGAGCGCGCGGGCCAGCTGAAGACCTCGATGAAGCCCGACAGGATGCTGAAGATGTAGATGTGCCAGACCTGGATCGCCCCGGTCATCGTAAGATACCCCAGCGCGATGCTCGGCCCCAAATGAAAGATGTGCGTGACGAGTATCACCTTCTTCCGGTCGAAAGCGTCCGCCAGCACGCCGGCGAAAAGTCCCATGAGGATATGCGGCAGCGCCTGGAAAAAGCCGGTGAGGCCGAGCTGCAGCGACGAGCCCGAGAGATGATAGACCTGGTAGAGGTTCGCGACGTTCCGGATCTGCACGCAGACCGCCGCCAGCACGCTCGAGATCCAGACGAGAGAGAAATCGCGGATGAGAAGAGAGGCCCACGGCCGAACGACCCGATCGCCGGCTCCTCGCGCTGTGTCGCTCCGTTCGTTCACTGGCCGGCCTCAAAGTACGGGAACGATGCGTGACGGTCAAGGGCGAGTTGACACAAAGCGGCTTTCCGCATAGCTCTAGGCCGAAGGAGCTGACAGCATTGGCTTACGACGACCGCAGCATCAAGCCGATGAGCGCGAGCCTGATGCGCGCGCGCATCGCGACGCGCGTGCTCGCCGGCATGTACGAAAACGCGCCGACGTTACTAACCAGCGCCATACGCCTTAGCGTCGAGCTTCCCGGACCGGCGCGGAATTCCGGCCCGCCGTTTCCCTTCACCTTCGCCGTGAGCCCCGCGTGGTGCAGCGGCCTCGAGGGCGCGCGCCTCGTCGGCGCGCAGAAGCTCGACGTCGCCTGGATCAACCCGTCGATCATCGTCACCATGGGCCATCTCGGCAAGGGGCCGTTCCGCCGCGCGCTGCCGCTGCGCGCGCTCGCTGTCTTTCCCTCGTGGGACCGGCTCGTCATCGCCGTGTCGGACAAGCTCGGCGTCCGCACGATGGAGGAATTGATCGAGAAGCGCCCCGCCGTCCTCGCCTCCGTCGCGGTCAACGACTGCGTCGACTTCGCGATCGCCGCGCTCTTGAAGGCGCACGGCCTCTCGCTGGAAACGCTGCAGCAATGGGGCTGCACGATCGATCCGGTCGAACGGCCGAGCAATCCGCGCCGGCGCGACGGCATCGTCTCGGGCGAGATGGGCATGATCATCGACGAAGGATTGGATTCGTGGGGCGACAATGCCGTGAAGCACGGCTACGTCTTCTTGCCGTTTTCGCAGAAGGCGCTCAAGAAGCTGGAGCGCTACGGCTTCAAGCGCGCGCCGCTCGGCGGTGGCAGACTCAAGGGCGACTTCGATCCGGCGACCGAAGTGATCGACTACAGCGGCTGGCCGATCGTCACGCACGCGGAATTTCCCGACGAGCTCGCGTACCAGTTCGCCGCCGCGCTGGAGAAAATCCGATTGGAAATCCCCTACGACGCGCCCGAGGCGCCGCCGATGTCGGCGCTCGCCCGCGGCAGCGAGGAGGCGCCGCTCGACATCCCCCTTCATCCCGGCGCGGAGCGCTACTACCGCGAGCACGGCTATTTATAAAAGGAGCATTTATGAAAAAGTCGACCGAACAGACGATCAGGGCGCTTCTGGACCAGTTTGGCCTCGAGCCCAAGGAAGGCGACTTCGAGCGCTTCGGGGAGGTGCTCGATCTCTACGTCGCGAATCTCGAGAAGCTTCGCGCGCTCGACCTCGGCGATGCTGAGATCGGCCCGACGTTCAATCCCAAGCCGAGGAAGGAGTAAGCCATGGCGATCAACGAAAAGCCGCTGCATTATCTCACGATCGACGAAGCCTCGAAGCTGATCCAGAAGCGCGCGCTCTCGCCTGTCGAGCTTACCAAGGGAATCCTCGACCGCATCTCGGCGGTCGACGGAAAGCTCAAGGCTTACTTGAACTTTATGCCCGACCGCGCGCTTTCCGAGGCGCGCGAGGCGGAGGGCGAGATTCAGAAAGGCGATTATAAAGGCCCGCTGCACGGAATCCCGCTCGCGGTGAAAGATCAGCTCGACCTCAAGGGCGCGCCCGCCCTGATCCGCGGGCAGAACGCCAAGTCGCCGCGCGACGCCGCCGCCGTGGAGCGCTTGAGAAAAGCGGGCGCGGTGATCCTCGGCAAGCTCACGATGTCGAGCCTGCCGGGCGACGTGCCCGCGCCGCGAAACCCGTGGGACACTTCGCGCATCACCGGCGGATCCAGCACCGGCCCGGGCGCGGCGGTCGCCGCGGGATTGTGTTTAGGCGCGCTCGGCGAAGATACTGCGGGATCGATCCGCAATCCCGCGTCGCTCTGCAGCCTCGTCGGCTTGAAGCCGACCTACGGGCTCGTCAGCCGCCGCGGCCTCGCGCCGCTCTCGTGGTCGCTCGACCACTGCGGCCCGATGACCTGGACGGTCGAGGACAACGCGCACATGCTCCAGGCGATCGTAGGCTTCGACGCGGAGGATCCCACTTCGGTCGAAGGTCACGTGGCGAATTATACGACTGCGCTGAAGACGGATGCGAAGGGATTAAAAATCGGCGTGCCGCGCGATTACATCGACGAATGCCGCGTGCGCACGGA
>DATFWH010000430.1:0-5763 GCA_035259465.1 Binatia bacterium | reverse complement strand
GCGGCTATCTTTACGCGCGCCTTTTCGGCCGCGAGCCGGTCAGCATCACGGCATTCGGCGTAATCGAGCTGAGCGTCGGTATCACCGCGATGGCCACGATTCCGATGTTCGAGAGGCTTCCGCTGGTTTTCCTGCGGCTATACGAGAGCTTCGGCGATACCTTCGCTCTCTTCCTCTGCATTCAGGTGGCGCTCGCGTTCGCGGTGATGTTCCTCCCCGCCCTGCTTCTCGGCATGACCTTCCCGCTGGTGGTGAGCCTCTTTACGCAGAGTATCTATCGCATCGGCAGCAGCGTCGGTACTACCTACGCGAGCAATACGCTCGGCGCAATCGCCGGAGCGTTCATCGGCGGCTTCGTTCTGCTGCCGCTTGCGGGCATCCAGCACAGCATCATCATCGGAGCGCTGCTGAACCTGGCGGTCGGCTGCGCGCTGCTGATCGGCGACGCGCGGCCGGGCAGAAGCTTGCGTCTGGCGGTCGGCGGAACCATTACGGCCGCGCTCGTACTGTTCGGCGTTCGGTTTACGCACTGGGACCCCGTCGTCATGACCAGCGGCGTCACGGTATACGCCAAGCGCTACAAAGCGATCCCGACTGATTCGCTGCGTCGCGAAGAAATGCACCGCGACCGCCTGCTCTATTACCGCGAAGGCTTGACTGCGACGATCAGCGTGCACGAGACGCGCTACAAGTCCTACCGCTATTTCAAAACGAACGGTAAGGTCGACGGCTCCTACGGCGATGCGCTTACGATGCTGATGACGGGCTACGTACCGATGCTCCTCAAGCCCGAAGCGCGCAGCGCGGCGGTGATCGGCCTCGGCACCGGCATGACCGTCAAGGCGGTCGGGGCTTTTCCGGTGAAGAATATCGAGGTGCTGGAGATCGAACCGGCGATGGCCGAGGCGGCGACCTATTTCGGCGAAAAGAACGGCAATATTCTGAAAGACCCGCGCGTGCGCCTGATTCCGTCCGACGGCCGCAATTATCTCATGGCCGTGCCGCGCAAGTACGATCTGATCATCTCGGAGCCTTCGAATCCGTGGATCGCCGGCATCGCGAGCCTGTTCACGCGCGATTTTTACTCGACCGCACGGCAAAAGCTCACGCCCGACGGCGTCTTCGCGCAATGGTTGCAGAACTATTCCATGTCGCCGGACGATTTTCGCATGGTGCTGCGCACGTTCGCCGAGGCGTTCCCCCACGTGTCCGTCTGGAACCTTCAGGAGAGCGATTTTCTCCTGGTCGGCAGCCTGAAAGAACAGCGCTTCGACTACGCGCGCGCGCGGCAAATTTTTTCCAGCAATGCCGTTCTGCGGGACGACTTCCATGAGCTCGGGCTTTCGGATGCCTATTCGGTGCTCGGCTTTTACCGCATGGGGCGCCCGGAGTTGGCGAAGCTCGCCGAAGGTGCGGAGTTTAACACCGACGACAATGCGCGCCTGGAGTTTTCGGCGCCGCGCAGCCTCGGGGCCAGCACCTCGGAGCTCAACCGTAAGATCATGGAGCCATTCGTGACCCCAGCTCCGTGGGGCGATGTTCCGGCCGTGGCCTCCGAGCAGCGCCACTACAACATCGCCGAAGCGCTGCACGCGAGCGCGTGGGAAGATCGGGCGCTAGCGGAAGTGCAGAAGGCGCTCGCGATCTATCAGGCGAACGCCGATTATCATCTGCTCCGCGCGCAGATCCTCGCCGCGCAGGAAAGAACCGCCGAAGCCGCTCGCGCAGCGCAGATCGCGATAGCGCTCGACGCCAGCAAAGTGAAAAAAGTCATGGCGCTGGCGGAGGATCTCTATACCGGCGAGGCCCGACAGGTTTACCTGAAAGCGGTCGAGGCCAATCCGAAGGAGATTATCCCCTACCTCGGTCTCGGCACCGTCGAGCTGCAGCGGAACCGGATTGCTGATGCCGAAACCTGGCTGCGCAAAGCCGAAGCGCTCCAGCCGAAGCACGCATCCGTGCTGCTCGCGCTCGGACGGCTCGAAGTCGTGCGGAAAAATTATTCGCACGCGGTGGCGCTGCTCGAGGCCGCGCGCGCCGCTCCCGAGCGCGAGGAATCTTCGATTCTCTACGGCACGCTCGGGAACGCCTACGTGCAGCTCGAACGCTGGGACGACGCCGTCAAGACGCTCCAGCAGGCGCTGCTGCGGCAGCGACGCAACAGCGAATGGCGCCTGCTGCAGGCGCAGGCGCTGACGCGCCTCGGCAGGACGCGCGAGGCCGAGCTTCGCTACCGCGAAGTGCTGGCGATGGAGCCGAGTAACGGCGACGCGTGGCAGGGGCTCAAGTCGCTCGGCCGCCGTTATTGACATTTCTATTGACAAATCGGGAACCGTTTGCTCATTATGAAATCACTAGCCGGCAGTCTTCGACTCGCCGGCTTTTGGATTTGAGGGAGAGAACCGAATCATGGCACGGGTAAAGAAGAAGACATCTACCGCTAAACTGCGAAACGCGAGCGCGCTCGACGAGCACAATCAAGATGAGGCGGAAGAGCAAGGGCTGGCAAGCGACGAAGCCGGCCGGCTGAAGATAAAAAAAAATTACGAAGAGCTGCTCGGCATTCGTGTCGAGAAGCTCAAAGGCCGGGTGCTGAACCGCGAAAAGATCAACAAGAGCATCGACGGGATTTACTACATCTGCTTTTCATGCAAGCGGATCGCGCACAACCTCGACGAAGGGCTGGTCGAAGATCCGGTGAACCAGGTGAACTACTGCGCCGCTTGCGCCAAAGAAAAAGGTATCAAGGCGGCGGCGAGCTGATACGGCCGCCGCAAATTACGCCGGCATTCCCAGCTCCGCCATCACGCGTGTCAAGTCGCCGGGCAGCGGCGAGTCGACCGAGACTTTGCGCCCATCGGCCGGGTGACGGAACTCAATCGACCGCGCGTGCAGGAACTGCCGACCGAGACCGAACGGGTCGCGACGCCTGCCGCCGTAAAGCGGGTCGCCCACGATCGGATGGCCGGCGCTCTGCAAATGCGCGCGGATCTGATGCGTCACGCCGCGCACGATCTCGATTTCCAATAAGCTGAAGCCGCCTGCGCTCAAGCGGCGGCGAAACAGCGTCGACGCCGGCCAGACCCGTGTCCGGCGACTTTCGTCTGGTTTGGCCGCAGGCCTCATCTTACGGCGATCCTTGGAGTCGTGAGCGAGCGGCACCGCGACCGTTCCGGATTCGGCGGTTACGCCCCACACCAGCGCCCAATACGTTTTTTTTATTCCGCCGGCCTGCGATTGCGCACGCAGGTCTTCGAACGATAATTGATCTTTAGCGGCGAGAACGAGCCCAGAGGTACCGCGGTCGAGGCGATTGATCAGCCCGGGCTCCCACGGGCTCCGGCCCACGCCGCGAAGGTTGGGGTGCGTCGCGGCGAGAAAGTTCGCAAGGCTCCGTTTCTCGCGGCCGGAAAAGCCGTGCGTCGCGATGCCCGCCGGCTTGTCGACCAGGATGACGGAATCGTCCTCGTAGCGGACGAAGATCCCGAGACTCGGCTCCGGCGGCGGCGTGGTTGCGAGCCAGTGCGGATCGCCGCGAAAAACCACTTCGTCTCCGCCGGACAGACGGTCTCCCTTCCGGCCGCGCCGTCCGGCCGGCCAGAATGCGCCCGCCTCGATCGCCCTCTCCGCTTCCCGCGCCGAGAGATGCGGCAGGCAGCGGCGCACGAAGGCATCGAGGCGGATTCCTTGCGCATCGTCGGGAACAATCCAAGAACGGTCGGCGTTCATCGCTTTCAAGGAGATTTAATGGTATCTAGCGCATCGAGGTCGAAGAATGAAGTCCGAACTTTTCGCCGTCGTCATGGCCGGCGGCAAGGGAACCCGCTTCTGGCCGCTGAGCCGCCCGAGCCGCCCGAAGCAAATGCTGCGGCTGCTGACATCGAAGAGCCTCGTGCGTGAGACGGTCGACCGGCTGACGCCGACCTTCGGCCGGCGCAATGTCCTGGTCGTCACGGTGGACGAACATCAGCGCGCGATGCGGCGCGAGCTGCGGATGCTGCCGAAGCGGAACTTTCTGATCGAGCCGCTGGGAAAGAACACCGCGCCCTGCATCGGCCTCGCCGCCGTCGAGCTGCTCGAGCGCGACCCCGAGGCCATCGCGGCGATCCTGCCGGCCGATCATTGGATATCAGACTCGCGACGCTTTTCGAGAAATCTGAAGCTAGCGATCGACCTGGCCGCCGAAACCGACGCGCTGGTCACGCTGGGTATTCGTCCCGCCTATCCCGAGACAGGCTACGGCTACATCCTTAAGACGAAAGGCGGTGGCCGTGCGCGCGGCCACCGCGTGCGCGGCTTCGTCGAGAAGCCGCAGGCCGACAAGGCGCGCCGGCTGATCGCCTCCGGCGCGCTGTGGAACAGCGGCATCTTCGTCGCGCGCGTCGCGACGTTCCTCGCGGCGTTCCGCCGCTACGCGCCGCAGGTCGCGCACAGGCTCGACGCCATCGGCGCGATCGCACACGGCCGGAGCCTCGGCGGCCTCGCTCCCGCCACGCGCGCGGCGCTCAAGCGCGAGTACAGGAAGATGCCGAATGTATCGATCGACTATGCGGTGATGGAAAAAGCCGGATCGGACGGCAAAGTCATGACCATCGAGGCGGACTTCGGCTGGAGCGATGTCGGCAACTGGGACGCGCTTCATCGCATGCTGCCGAAGAAAAAATCCGGCAACGCCGGCGTAGGACCGCATTTCGCTTTCCGGTCGAGCAATTGCCTCGTCTATTCCTCCGACAGTCGGCTGGTCACTCTGGTCGGCATGGAAAACACGGTCGTCGTGGACACGCCGGACGCGATCCTCGTCGCGGATATCCGCCGCTCGCAGGAGATCAAGGATTTGACCGACGAGCTCGGCCTGAGCGGCTTTCGCAAATACGTCGCTAAATGAATTTTTCCGCGGCCCAGCCGAGGACGTAGCCGATCGCGCAGGCGGCCACGCCTAATAGCGTCGTCTCGAGGCCGGAGCGGAGCGGGTTGGCCTTGGTGAGACGCGTCTTGGCCGCGCCGACAACGAACAGAAACGCGACCGAGACAAGAACCGCCGCCCAGATCGCCGTCCGCGCATTGTTCGTGAAAAAGTAAGGGATGATAGGCGGCAGCGCACCGGCGGCGAAGGAGCATCCCATAGTGGCCGCCACCTGTACCGGCTCGTCGAGATGCTCGTCGAAGAGGCCGAGCTCTTCGCGCTTCATGAAGCGCAGCAGCAGTTCCTTATTTGCCGTGACGCGATTGACGATCATATCCTGCTCCGGCCGCGTGAAGCCCATACCGCCGTAAATCTCGCGGATCTCCTGCGCCTCCTTCTCCGGCATTTTCTCGATCTCCCACTTCTCGCGCTCGATCTCCGAGTGGAAGAACTCGCGCTGCGACTTGGTGGCGAGATAGGCGCCGAGCGCCATCGAGATCGCGCCGGCGACGATTTCCGCCATGCCGGCCAGAAGAATGTAGCGGCTCTGAGCGATCGAGCCGGTGACGCCGGCCAAAAAGCCGATCGTCGTCACGAGGCCGTCGTTCATGCCGAAGATGACTTCGCGGATCGCGCGCCCCTTCGGCGTGTGCCAATCCTCGACGTGATGATGCTGCGCGATCGCGGGTTCCGCCATGCGTGGAAGCTACCATCCGCGATTTTAAAAGCCAACCGAAAATCGTCCCACGTGCCGCGTCATTTAACGTCTCGGCATCCGTTTACATTGACTTCACCGCACCGCTGCTTTACTTTTGCTCATTCTTCTCATGGAGAGCCTATGAACCCCGGCGGGCCGCTGC
>DATFWH010000429.1:0-6740 GCA_035259465.1 Binatia bacterium | reverse complement strand
CGTTGAAATCGGCGACGACCGCCGAGAGCGACCCGCTTTTGACGGTCAAATTTTGCCCGGAGTTGAGACTGCCGTCGCTCGCACCCTGAAAAACCGAGAGCAGGCTACCGTCCAACGGGACCACAAGATCGAGGATGCCGTCCCCATTTAAATCGACCGGCAGGATAAACTGCGCCGTCGCGGGAACGTCGCGCTTAAATGATCCATCACACGACGCGAATGTGTCGTCGCCGTTGCCCAACCGAATACAGATATTTTTATCGCTAAGGCTCGTGATCGCGAGATCGGGGATCCCGTCGCGGTCGAAGTCGGCGACGGCGACGAACCCCGGTGAGTTCTTCTGATCGAGGTCGAGCGCCGTATTGAATGTGCCATTGCCCAGACCGGGCGCCACGAGCACGGTGTTGCCGTCGGCGAAGACGAGATCGAGAATGCCGTCGCCGTCGAAATCGCCGACCGCGACCGACAGCGGCTTATTGATTTTGGGAAGCGTCAGCGGCGCCGGAGGCGCGAAAGTGCCGTCGCCCTGGCCGAGAAGAATGGAAACGATGTTGCTTTGGTCATTGGTCACAGCAATGTCTAGATGGCCGTCGCGATTGAAGTCGCCGACGGCCATCGAATGATTGAACGCGCTCAGCCCCAGAGACATGGCAGGCTGAGCTGCGAACGTGCCGTCGCCGTTGCCGAGGAGAATCGTGACCGTGGAATTGCCGGTCGTATTGCTATCGGCCACGGCGAGGTCGAGATTGCCGTCGCCGTCGAAATCCGCGGCGACGACGAACATCGGAGTTGTGGAAAAAGGGATGCTCGCGGTCTGCGTGAACGTGCCGTTGCCGTTGCCGCGCAATACGGTGACGGTTTTGTTGCCGGAGTTGGCGACCGCGACGTCGGGTTTTCCGTCGCGATTGAAATCGCCGAGGGCGACAGAGCGCGGCGTCGTTCCGCCTTTGATATTCACCACCTTGGCGAAAGTGATCGGTTGCGCGGAACTCACTGAGGGAAGGAAAGAGAACAAGATGAGCCCGGCGATCTTGAAAAAGCGATGGTGCATCGACAAACGCCGGAATCATACGTGATCGTTGATCGAAAGACAAGATTTCGATCAATACGAGCGGAGGAAATTTTCGAGCAGTTTTTTGCCCTCTTCGGTGAGGATGGATTCGGGGTGGAACTGGACGCCCTCGATGGGCAGCGAGCGATGGCGCACCCCCATGATGACGCCGTCTTCGGTCTGCGCGCTGACTTCGAGCTCGGCGGGGCAGGTCGCGCGATCGATCACCAGCGAATGGTAGCGCATCGCGGCGAAGGGGTTTTTGAGCGATTTGTAAATCGTGCGCGCGTCGTGGCGCACCTGCGACAATTTGCCGTGCATGAGCGTCGGCGCGCGGACGATGTCCGCGCCGAACGCGGCGCCGATCGACTGATGGCCGAGGCAGACGCCGAGGATCGGCGTCGATGCGCCGAAGCGCCGGATCGCGTCGCACGAGATGCCCGCCTCGTTCGGGGTGCACGGGCCCGGCGAGACGACGATCTTCTCGGGCCGAAGCGACGCGATCTCGTCGAGCGAGATCTCGTCGTTGCGGAAAACCTTTACCTCCGCGCCCAATTCCCCCAGGTAATGGTAGAGGTTGTAGGTGAACGAATCGTAATTGTCGATTAATAAGATCATTTCACTTGCGGCCTTTGCCGCTTTTCTTCCAGCTTTCCGCCAGCTCGATCGCTTTCAGCATGCCGCGCGCCTTGTTGAGCGTCTCCTGGTACTCGCTCTCCGGATCGGAGTCGGCGACGATGCCGGCGCCGGCGTTGATGAACGCCTTTTTCCCCTGCATGACGATCGTGCGTATGACGATGGCGGTGTCGAGATTGCCGTTGAAGCCGAAGTAGCCGATCGCGCCGGCGTAGAGGCCGCGCTTTTCCGGCTCGAGTTCGGCGATGATCTGCATCGCGCGGATCTTCGGCGCGCCGGAGACGGTGCCGGCCGGAAACGTCGAGACGAAGAGATCGAACGCGCTTTTTCCCGGCGCGAGCTTGCCGCGCACGTTCGAGACCAGATGGATGACGTGCGAGTAGCGCTCGATCGCCATCAGCTCATTGACTTCGACGGTCCCGATGGCGGCGACGCGTCCGACGTCGTTTCGGCCCAAGTCGACGAGCATGATGTGCTCGGCGCGCTCCTTGGGATCGGCCAGGAGATCGGCCTCGAGCGCGCGTTCTTCCTCCGGCGTGACGCCGCGCCGGCGCGTGCCGGCGATCGGGCGGAGCTCGATGGTGTCGCCGGTGAGGCGGACCATCGTCTCGGGCGAAGAGCCGATCACCCGCAAGCCTTCCATCTCCAGGTAGTACATATAAGGAGACGGGTTGATCAGCCGGAGCGCCCGATAGACCTCGAAGGGATCGGCCTCGGTCGTCGTCTCCAGCCGCTGGCACAGCACCGCCTGGATAATGTCGCCGTCTCGGATGTATTCCTTCGCTCTGCCGACCGCGTCTTTGAAGGCGCGCGGGGTCAAATTCGACTGGAATTTTTTCTCACGCGCCGGCGCGGCGAGCTCCCGCGAGGCGGTTTTCCGCGCGGTCTTCTCGACCGAGGCGACGAGCCGGCGGATCCGCGCCGCGGCCGCTTCGTATTTTTGCCGCAGATTCTTGCCGTCGCCGACGCGCACGTTGTCGATGACCTTGATCGTGTGCTTCAGGTTGTCGAAGGCGACGAGCGTCTGGACGAAGATGAAAAAAATCTCCGGCATGCCGTGCGGATCGCGCTTCGCATTGGCGATGCGGTGGAAATGTTCGACGGCGTCGTAGGCAACGTAGCCCAGCGCGCCGCCGAAAAACGGCGGGATGCCGTCGACAGCAACCGGCCGCTGCTCGTTGAGCAATTGTTCGAGAACGCGCAGCGGCTCCTCCGCCGTGAGGTTTCTTTTCTTTCCGTCCTCGACGATCTCGATCCTCCTGCCCCGCGACTTGAAGACGAGGTACGGCCGCGTGCCGATGAACGAGTAGCGCGCCCAGCGCTCGCTGCCCTCGACGCTTTCCAGGAGAAAGGCGTAGCGGTCCCGCTCGAGCCGCCGGAAAAACGAGAGCGGCGTCTCGAGGTCCATGAGCAGCTCCTGGTAGACGGGAATCAGGTTTCCCCGCTTCGCCAAGCGCGCGAATTCTTCGAAGGACGGATGCAGCATGCGTTACGCTTTCGCAAAAACAAAAAGGCCATAGGACGTCCGCCTATGGCCTTTTGGAAATCGCTAGTAAAGCTGGACCTAGCCAAGCGGCAGACGGCGGAATAGTCGCCCGCGCCACCAGCCGTTCGCGTTGTTCTCCAGCCGAATCATGGCCAATTTGTATCGTAAAGAAACGCAATCGTCAAGCGAGAGAATTTCAAGTCGAAGCGATTGCGAATGGCAAGCGACGAGTTCAGATGTAATACATTTGCGGCCGGTCCTCCGGCTTGCACAGGTCGGCGACGGTGACCTCTTCGAGAATCTTTTCGGCGCTTTCGACGGCGCGCGTCCAGGCTTCGATCAGCCGGCGAGCGGGAAGCGATCCCGGCATGCGATCGCGCGGACTTCTGATCTCGACGCCCATCAGCGGACCTTCCAGAACCTTCAGCACTTCGGTCACGCTGATTTTCTCCGGCGGCCGCGCGAGACGATAACCGCCGCCTGGTCCGCGCGCGCCGTAGACGAGATTGGCGCGCTTCAAGAGCACCATGATCTGTCCGAGGTACTCTTCGGGTATGCGCTGCCGCCTGGCGATCTCCTTGACCTGCGCGAGCTGCCGTCCCTTGCTGTTCTGCGCGAGATCGACAAGCGCGAGCAGCCCGTAGTAGCCTTTGGAGCCGACCTTCACGGTATGAAGCATTTACATGACGGCCTCCGAACGTCAAGTTAGAAACTATCGCGCGCAGATTGACAAAGGCCCGCGCCGGGGCATAAGTTAAAACGTTTTTTGATTTCTCTGGCCGTGACAAAGCTTTTCCGGAGGGATGATGGTTCGGCGCGAAAAATCCAACTACGCGATTCAATCGGTGTCGCATGCCCTCGACGTGCTGGAGCAGTTCAACCAGAACGCGGAGGAAATCGGCGTCACCGAGCTGAGCAAGCGGCTGAAGCTCCACAAGAACAACGTCTTCCGCCTGCTCGCGACGCTCGAGGCGCGCGGCTACATCGAACAGAACCCCGCGACGGAAAACTATCGGCTGGGATTGAAATGTTTCCAGCTCGGCCAGACCTTCGTGAACCAGATGGGCTTCCTGCTGCAGGCGAAAGGAATGCTCGAAGAGCTGGCGAAGTCCGCCGACGAGAGCTGCTACGTCGCCGTGAAAAAAGGGGCGACGATCGTGCCGCTCGATTTCGTCGAGCCGCAAAACCCCGTCCGCGTCGTGTCGCTGGTCGGTCGGACGCTGCCGCTTCATTGCACCGCGCCGGGCAAGGTCCATCTTGCGTTCGAAGCCGGCGAAGCCGCTGCCGAAGTCCTTCCCGAGAAGCTCCCGCGCTTTACGGATAGGACGATCGTCGACCGCGAGGCGCTGCTGCGCCAGGTGCGTGAAGTGGCGGGCGCGGGATACGCCATCGATCACGGCGAGTTCATGAACGAAGTCGCATCCGTCGCGGTGCCGATCCGCGACTACACGCGCGGCGTGGTGGGGAGTCTCGCGATCGCCGGGCCGGCGCAGCGCCTGACGCCGCAGCGCATCGAGAAGGAGATCGTGCCGCTGATCACGGAAAGCGGCAGCCGGCTCTCGAGCCGCCTGGGATATAAGAGATAGCCGGCGGCAGTCCCTGCCCGTGGTTTTTTCAGTTCCATGCCCGCGGCATGAATCGTCAGTGTCTCGGTACCGAACGAAATTTAGCAAGCTCCCGCGAACTCTCTATAATGCGCCATAATGCGCCTGGTATCGATATAAGACTCACGCGATGCTGACGACGATAGAAAAAATTCTTTTTATCGCGCTCGCCCTGGGCGCATTTTATTTCGCGGGCACGGGCTTTTATCAGGTATTCAAGACGATCCGGCGCGGCAAGCCGGAAGACCGCTTCGACCGTCTGCCCGAGCGCATCGGCCGCGCCCTCTGGATCGTCGCCACGCAGCAGTCGGTGTTCAAGAAGCGGCCGCTCGTCTCGTTCCTGCATGCGCTCGTTTTCTACGGCTTTCTCTTTTACTTCCTGGTCAACGCGGTGGACGCGGTAGAGGGCTTTTTTCCCTTCCGCGCGCGCGGCGCGGGTTGGGCTCCGTTCAGCCTCGCGGCCGATCTTCTGACCGCCGGCGTGCTGCTGGGCATGATCGGCCTGGTGTTACGGCGCTTTTTCGTGCGCCCGCGCGATTTCTCTTTCGCGCCGAACGTGCCGCTGCACGAGGAGGCGGCGCGCGGCGGCGTGCGGCGCGACTCGATGGTCGTCGCGGCGTTCATCCTGTTTCACGTCGGGAGCCGGCTGCTGTCGCGCGCCGCCGTCCTGGCCGAGGACGGCGCCGATCCTTTACAGCCGGTGAGCTCTGCCTTTTCCGCGCTGTTCGCGAATCTCAGCCCCGGCGCAACCACCGCCTTCGAGCATTTTTTCTGGTGGGGCGCGCTGGGATCCATCCTTGTCTTCCTGCCCTATTTTCCGCGCTCGAAGCACATCCATCTGATGCTCGCGCCGATCAACCTGGCGCTCAAAAAGAAAAACCCCGGCGCGCTCGCGACCATGGACTTCGAAAAAGAGGAGTCCTTCGGCGCGGCGAAGCTCGAGGACTTTCCCTGGCCGCGGCTGCTCGACGCCTATAGCTGCATCATGTGCAACCGCTGCCAGGATGTCTGCCCGGCCTACGCCACCGGCAAGGCGCTGAGTCCGGCGGCGATCCTGATCAACGAACGCTTCGAACTGAACCGCATCCGCCCCGCGTTCAGCGAAGGGAAGGAGAGCCCGCGGCCGCTGCTAGAGTTCGCGCTCAACGAAGAGGCGGCCTGGGCCTGCACGACCTGCAACGCCTGCATCGAAGTCTGCCCGGTGGGGAACGAGCAGATGCTCCACATTATCGACGTCCGGCGCGAGCGCGTGTTGTCGGCGGCGGAGTTTCCCAACAATCTGAAAAAGGCCTTCGGGGGCATGGAGCAGGCGGGCAACCCGTGGGCGATGGCGCCGGAGCAGCGGCTTGACTGGGCCAAGGGCCTGCCGTTCGAGGTGCCGACGGTCGAAAAAAATCCCGACCCCGACGTCCTCTACTGGGTCGGCTGCGCCGCAGCCTTCGACCCGCGCGCGCAGAAGATCGCCCAAAGCATGGCGTCCATCCTCCACGCGGCGGGCGTTAACTGGGCTGTGCTCGGCCGGCAGGAGAAGTGCACCGGCGACGCGGCGCGCCGGACTGGGAACGAGTATCTCTTCGCCCAGCTCGCGGCGGAGAACACCGAGACCCTGAACGGCCTCGCCCCCAAGCTCATCGTCACGACCTGCCCGCACTGCCTGCACACGATCAAGAACGAGTACCCGGAGTTCGGCGGCAAGTACGAGGTCACGCACCACACGGAGTTTATCGACGGGCTGATCAAATCCGGCAAATTGAAGCTCAACCCGGCTGCCGACGGCGCCGCGACCTATCACGACCCCTGCTATCTCGGGCGGCACAATCAAATTTTCGACCAGCCGCGGCAGGTGATCGCCTCGGCCGGCGTCAAGCTCGCCGAGCCCGAGCGCAACCGGAGCAACAGCTTTTGCTGCGGCGCGGGCGGCGGCCAGTTCTGGAAGACCGAGGAGGCCGGGCGCGAGCGGGTG
>DATFWH010000428.1:0-5593 GCA_035259465.1 Binatia bacterium | reverse complement strand
CACCAACAAGCGCATCGGCATGCCCTGGTCGCAGGTGCAGTTCACCGGGCTCGCGAACTATATCGACCTCGTCGCGCGCGACGGGGTTTTTTGGACGACGTTTTGGAACAGCTTGGCGTACACGGGCGTCGCGACGGTCGTCAAGTGGGCGCTCGGCATCTGGCTCGCGATTCTCCTGAACCGCATCGTCAAATTCCAGCGCCTCATCCGCGCCGCCGTACTGCTGCCGTGGATCGTGCCCACGGTTCTCAGCACGATCGCCTTTCTATGGATCTTCGATCCGGACTTCAGCGTCATCAACTGGACGCTCCGGCGCTTTTACACGTGGATGGGATGGGGCTACGTCAAGGGTCCGCTCTGGCTCGGCGACCCGCTGCTGGCGCTCGCGTCGGTCACGTTCGTCAACATCTGGCGCGGCACGCCGTTTTTCGCGATCTCCTTTCTCGCGGGTCTCCAGACGATCAGCCCCGATCTCTACGAAGCGGCGGCGATCGACGGCGCCAGCGGGTGGCAGCGCTTCTGGCACGTGACGCTCCCGGGCATCAGGCCGATCATGGTCGTCGTCCTGGTGTTCTCGATCATCGTGACGTTCGCGGATTTTCAGATCGTCTACGTGCTCACGCGCGGCGGCCCCGCCAACAGCACGCACCTCTTCGCCACCTACGCGTATCAGGTCGCGATGGTGGGAAGCCGCCTCGGCCTCGGCGCGGCGGTGTCGCTTTTCATGTTCCCGCTCCTCGCGCTGGTGATCGTTTTTCAGCTCGTCTATCTCAGAAAGGAGCACGCGTAGCATGGCTTCGCGGCCCGTCGGCGAGACGCTCGCCAAGCGCATCGCGGTCTACCACCTGCCGCTGTTCCTGTTTCTGCTTTTCGCGCTGTTTCCGTTTTATTGGATGTTCGTCACTTCGGTCAAATCGACGCAGGAGACCTACAACCGCGAGGTGAATCCGTATGTGCCGGTCGCGTGCGCGAGCGCCGTCGCCGAGCAGGCGCGCGCGCTCCGCTTCGACGGCAGCGCGCTGATGGACAGCTGCCTCTACCACTGGCGCGCGCTCGTGCGCGACACGCTGTTTCTGCGCTGGCTCGGCAACACGCTCCTCGTCGCGGTCGTCTCGACGATCATCTCCCTTTTCGCGGGCGTCACCTCCGCGTACGCGCTCGCACGCTTGAGCTTTCGCGGCGCGAACACGCTCGGCGTGCTTATCTTCATCACCTATCTCGTCCCGCCGACGCTGCTGTTCATCCCGCTCTCGGACGTCATCGGCGACATGCCGCTGCTCCACTGGAACCTGCTGAACTCGCCGTGGGCGTTGATCGTCGCGTACCCGACGTTTCTCGTGCCGTTCTGCACCTGGCTGCTCACCGGCTACTTCAAGACCATTCCCAAAGAGCTCGAGGAGGCGGCCATGATCGACGGCGCGACGCGCGTCCAGGCGATGGTCCGCATTATACTGCCGCTCGCGCTGCCGGGGCTGCTCTCGGCCGGGATGTTCGCCTTCACGCTCTCGGCGAACGAGTTCCTCTACGCCCTCGTCTTCATCTACGACAACGCCAACAAGACGGTGCCCGTCGGCGTCGTGAGCGAGCTGATCAAGGGCGACGTCTTTTATTGGGGGCAGCTCATGTCCGGCGCGCTGCTCGGCTCCGTGCCGGTGGCGCTGATCTATTCCTTTTTCGTCGAGCACTACGTCGCGGGCATGACCGGCGCCGTCAAAGGCTGACGCGGAGTTTTATGCCAATGAGAATTTCGACAGTCGTCAAATGGATCGGCGCCGCGGCCTTGGCCGCGACCCTCGCCGGCTGCGGCGGCGACAAAAAAGACCAGCCCGGAACGCCGACGGCCGAGGCGGCGATCGGGGGGACGATCTCGCTCGACGCCGCGGTCAAGGACAAGGCGGGCAAGACGCCGCTCTTGATGATCATCGCTTCCAGCTCGTCCGATCCGAAGCAGCCGGCGGTGATCGTCAAGCGCGTCTCCGAAGCGAGCTTCCCCTATTCGTATAAGCTCACCGCCGAAGACATCACGCTCGTCGGCACGACCTTCGCCGGCAACATGTACGTGAGCGCGCGGATCGATCCCGCCGGCATGGTCGGCCCGCCGCAGCCGGGCACGCTGGAGGGCGTTTATGCGAAAAATCCCGTGCCGGTCGGCTCCGCCAACATCGATATCGTGATCAACAAGGCGTATTGAAGATCTTTTTATGCCCTGCGAAAGTCGTATTGAAGGGGGTTGTTTTATCGGCTATATATCCGACGGACTGATGACCGCGGCGGTTTTCATCGGCTGGCTTGCCTAAATCCAAAGGAGGCTACGATGGCGAAAAAAGGTTGGACGCGACGCGATTTCATCAAGACGACCGCGGCGAGCGCCGTCGGCGCCGGTCTCGGCGCGACGCTGCCGCTGCCGCGGAAAGTCTACGGCGCGGCGGCGAAAAAGACCCTCAAGATCCTCCAGTGGGTGCACTTCGTACCGGCATTCGACAAGTGGTTCAACGAGACCTACGTCAAGGAATGGGGTCAGAAAAACGACACGGAGGTGATCGTCGACAACATCGGCATCGCCGGCCTGCCCGCCCGCGTGGCCGCCGAGGCGTCGGCGCAGAAGGGTCACGACCTCATTCTCTTCGAGTGGCCGCCGCCGGCGTATGAAGAGCAGCTCATCGACATGAAGGACGTCTACGCCGAGTGCGAGAAGAAATTCGGCAAGCCGATCGACCTCGCGATCAAGAGCACCTACAACCCCAAGACTAAGAAATACTTCGGCTTCTCGCCGTCGTTCACGCCCGACCCGATCAACTGGCGCAAGGACCTATGGGACGACGTCGGCGTCGCGCCCGACAGCTGGGACAAAATCCTCGACGGCGGGCGCAAGATCAAGCAGAAGCACAACATCCCCGTCGGCCTCGGTCTCGCGCAGGAGCTCGACACCTCGATGGCGCTGCGCACGATCATGTACTCGCACGGCGCGCACGAGCAGGACGCCAACGGCAATCTGACGCTAAACTCGAAGAATACCGTCGAGGCGGTCAAGTTCATGAAGGCGCTGTTCCAGGAGACGATGACGCCGGAAGTCTTTACCTGGGACCCGTCGTCGAACAACCGCGCGATGCTCGCGGGCACGATCTCGCTCGCGCTGAACGCGATCTCGATCACGCGCCAGGGCGAGAAGGACAACCCGGCGTTCACGGAAAAAATCGCCCTGGCCAAGGCGGCGCAGGGCCCCGCGCGGCGCATCGGTCTCGAGCACGTCATGGGCGTCTATACGATCTGGAAATTCGCCGACAATATCGACGGCGCGAAGAAATTCATCGTCGACTACATCGGCAACTTTCGCCAGGCGTTCGTCGCCGGCGAGTTCTACGACTTCCCGTGCTTCCAGCGCACCGTGCCGGATTTGAAGGATCTCCTGGCGAAGGACCCCAAGGCGAAGCCCGCCGGCAAGTACACCGTGCTCGCCGACGTGCTCGACTGGGCGACCAACATCGGCTATCCCGGCTACGCGAACGCGGCGATCGACGAGATCTATCAGAAGTGGATCATCCCGGTCATGTTCGCAAAGGCGGCGCAGGGCGTGCTCAGCCCCGAGGACGCGGTGAAGGAGGCCGAGACGGAAGCGAAGCGCATCTGGGAGAAATGGCGCGAGCGCAAATTGATGTAGCGCGGCGTCGCTGCGCGGATTTTTCTGATCTTCCAAAGGGGGGCTCCTATGGAGCCTCCTTTTTTATGAGGCGATTGAAAGTTTTATGGCAACGGTAGAGGCGCGCGGGATCAAGAAATTTTACGGCCAGGTCGCCGCGGTGAACGGCATCGATCTGGCGACGCGCGACGGCGAGTTCCTCGTGCTCTTGGGCCCTTCGGGCTGCGGCAAGACGACGCTGCTGCGCATGATCGCGGGCTTCGAGACGCCGAGCGCCGGCGAGCTCCTGATCGGCGGCGAGATTGTGAACGATCTGCCGCCGCGCGCGCGGCAGATCGCAATGGTCTTCCAGAGCTACGCGCTCTACCCGCACATGACCGTTTTCAACAACATCGCGTTCCCGCTGAAGGCGCAGCATGTCGAGAGAGCGGCGCTCAGGCAGAAGGTCGACTGGGCCGCCGGGCTTTTCGGCATCGGCCATCTGCTCGAGCGCAAGCCGCGCGAGCTCTCCGGCGGCGAGCGCCAGCGCGTCGCGCTCGCGCGCGCGATGGTGCGCGAGCCGGCGGTCTTCTTGCTCGATGAGCCGCTCTCGAACCTCGACGCGCAGCTCCGCGCCTCGGCGCGCGACGAGCTCCAGCAGTTTCAGCGGCGCATCGGCACGACAACGATCTACGTGACGCACGACCAGGTCGAGGCGATGGGGTTGGGCGACCGCATCGTCGTTATGCGCGCGGGCCTGGTGCGCCAGATCGGCACGCCGCACGAGATCTACCACGAGCCCGCCGATACGTTCGTCGCCCGCTTCGTCGGCTCGCCGCCAATGAACCTTGTGCGCCGCGAGGATTACATCCTGGGCTTCCGCCCCGAGCATTTCCTGCCCAAGGGCGTCCAGAACGGCGGCGCGTCCGCCGGATTTTCCTTCAAGGTGACGCGCGTCGAAAATCTCGGCGCCGACCGGCTCCTCTACGGCGCGTTCGCAGATCAGAAGGTGATCGCGCGCCTGCCGTCGACGGTCGCGGTCCCGATCGAGGCGAACAAGACCTATGATTTCGCTGTCGAGGAAAAGGAATTAAAATTCTTCGACGTCAAGACCGAACTCCGCGCGACGGCGCGCGCGTTGTAACGATGGAAGCGATCGCCGATACCCGCCCGACGCCGCGCGCGGCGCGCCCCGCCGGCGCCTTTCTCGACAGCCCGAATTGGCTCGGCGCGATGTTCATCGGCCCGGCGGTGCTCTACATCGTGCTGCTCGTCGGCTTCCCGTTCGTGATGGCGCTCTACTACAGCGTCAGCAACACAACGACCGGCGGCCAGACCCTGGGCTACGTCGGCATGAAAAACTTCGCGGCCATCATCGGCACGCCCAAGTTCCAGGCCGCGCTCAAGAACACGCTCGTCTTCGCGCTCGTCTCGCAGGCGATCATCATCGTGCTGAGCCACGCGCTGGCGCTCGCACTGAAGCGCGACTTCCGCGGCAAGAAGCTCGTGCGCTTTTTCATCCTGCTACCGTGGGTCGCGCCGATCTCGATCGGCACGATCGCCTGGCTCTGGATCTTCGACTCGACCTACAGCGTGCTCAACTGGACGCTCCGCATGGCGGGGCTGATCCACGGGCAGGGCTTCATGTGGCTCGGGATCCCGCATCTCGCAATGGGCGCGATCATCGCCGTCCACGTCTGGCGCCAGCTGCCGCTCGCGACGGTGATCCTCCTCGCGGGCCACGGCTCGATCCCGCAGGACATCCACGACGCGGCCGCGGTCGACGGCGCCGGCTTCTGGCGGCACTTCTTCCAGGTCACGCTGCCGCTGATCCTCCCGATCAGCCTCGTCGCGCTGCTCTTCGGCTTGATCTTCACGTTCACCGACATGATCATCATCTACAACCTCACGCGCGGCGGGCCGTACGACACGACGCAGGTGCTCGCGAGTCTAGCGTTCTACACCGGCATCGCCGGC
>DATFWH010000427.1:0-9309 GCA_035259465.1 Binatia bacterium | reverse complement strand
CTCGTGCAGCTCGCGCCGAGAGAAAATCCGTACCTCGCCGTTCCCGACGGCTACGGCGGACAGAAGCCTTACAGCGAGGCGACGGGCGAAGCGATCGACGCCGAGGTGCGTCGCATCATCGCCGAGGGCTATGACGAGGCGCGGCGCCTGCTGGCGATTTATCGCAAGCAGCTCGATGCCCTCGCGGCGGCGCTGGTCGCGCGCGAGACCCTAAACGCCGAAGATATCCTCCAGGTCACGGGCCTCAAGCCGGCGCCTTCGCCGCAGGAGGGAATCGTCGGGGGCGACGGCCGCGGCGGAGCCGCGCGCGACGCCTCATGAGATTGCTCCTGTACCTTCAGCCGGCGCGCGGACACTCGCGATTCCTATCAAAATTTCTTTCGTGAGCGGGGCTATTTTCACGTAAGTCCGTTTCAACATGAAGGCGATGGTGCTGGAAAAAATCGGCGCGCTCGGAAGCGCCGAGGAGCACTTGAAGCTCGAAGACCTGCCTGTGCCGGAGCCCGGCGACGGCGAGTTGCTCGTCAAAGTCTCCGCCTGCGGCGTGTGCCATACCGAGCTCGACGAGATCGAGGGACGCACGCCGCCGCCGAGACTGCCGGTCGTCCTGGGCCATCAAATCGTCGGGCGCATCGCGAAAGTAAACGGCGCGCGAAGCTTTCGTGCCGGAGACCGCGTCGGCGTCGGCTGGATCTATTCGGCCTGCGGCCATTGCCGCTACTGCCGCGGCGGCGAAGAGAACCTATGCCCCGATTTCCGCGCCACCGGCCGCGACGTGAACGGCGGCTATGCGGAGTATATCATTGTGCCGGAAATCTCGGCTTACGCGATCCCCGAAGTATTTTCGGATATGCAGGCGGCGCCGCTGCTCTGCGCCGGAGCGATCGGCTACCGCTCGCTCAGATTGGCGCAGCTGGAGGACGGCCAAATCCTGGGCTTGATGGGCTTCGGCGCCTCGGCCCATCTCGTGCTGCAACTCGTGCGCCGGCGCTTTCCGCGCTCGCCGGTCTTCGTCTTTACGCGGAGCGAAACGGAGCGGGAGTTCGCGCGCAAACTCGGCGCTGCATGGGCCGGCGCAATCGGCGCGACGCCGCCGGAGAAGCTCGACCGCGTGATCGATACGACGCCGATATGGAGCACGATTGTCGAGGCGCTCGCGTACCTCGCGCCGGGCGGCCGGCTCGTCATCAACGCGATCCGCAAGGAAGACGGCGATAAGAATTCACTCTTGCGGCTCGACTACGCAAAGCATCTCTGGATGGAAAAAGAGATCAAAAGCGTCGCCAACGTCGCGCGCGCCGACATCCGCGAATTCTTACAGCTCGCGGCGGAGATTCCGCTCACGCCCGAGGTTCAGGAATTTCGCCTCCAAGACGCCAACCGCTCGCTCGCCGAGCTCAAGGAAGGAAAAATACGCGGCGCGAAGGTGTTGGTAACTCCAAAAACTTGACAGCCGCGCGTCAGACTTGACAGCGTCGCCGAACGCTATTTCGCCGGCGATTCAGAACCTGCCGCTCGCCTCAGCGCCACTCGTCGATCGAGGAGGTTTTGTGATGGGTCGCGCCCATGATGCGCCAGTAGGGGTTGGTCTCGCCGCCGACGATCACGACGTGGATGTCCTTGGTCAAAAACATCTGGATCAACTCGTCGGGCGGCGCTTTCAGCCGCGTCGCCCACGGCTCCTCGCCGAACGTCGCTCGCGGATAAACATAATTCTGCGCTAGCTGATAGTCCCAGAACACTTCCGCCGGCATGCGCGCGTTGTCGTCGATCCAGGCGATCATCTCCTGCTTCGATTTGAAGCCGCCGCGGTCGATGAACATGCGCGCGGCGAGCGGATCGAGAAGGAAAACCGGCGGCGTGCGCGGGTCGAGGCCGCGGAGTAGGTTCTGCACATGCTCGCGCCAGTGCTTCTCGCGGAGCCCGAGCGAGAACGCGGTCGCGCGGCAGCCGGTGAACAGGCTCACCGCGCTTTCGCTCGGCTTGCAGCCGTGCGTCACGTGGAACGGCTCCCACGGGCTGCGCTCCTCGTTCTCGGCGAACGTCACACTGCCGTAGGCGTAGGCGTTGCCCATCGATCCCATGTACGTGTGTCCCGGCTCCGATCCGCCCTGGAGATTCTGCGATAATAAATTATAGGCGCGGCCGATCGTCGCGTTGGCGTGGTTGTACGGCGCCAGCGCGCCGAGGCCGCAGTTCATGCCGATCTCGTTTCGGATCGGCCCGTTGACGACCGCCATCGTCGCCATTGAGCTGGTCGAGCTTCCGCGCGCGCTCACGCCGCTCGCCGCCGCGGCGAGGATCACCGGGAGATATTCCGGCCTGGCGCCGGCCATCACCGCGTTGACCGCGACCTTCTCGACCGTGTATTGCCAGTATTCGCGAAAGTCGGTCGGCCGCATGTGGCCGACGATCTCGTCCGGCTTGCGGTGCGTGCCTTTGAGCATCGCTGCAACGCGCTCCTCGGTCGGCAGCACGATCGGCAGCTGATCGGTCCAGCGCTTCTCGCGGAACAAAATTTGCAGGTCGTCTTCGCTGCCGCTATCGGCGACGCGCGGCGTTGTCCGCTCGAACTCGGCGCCGGCGACCTCGTCTTCGCCGAAGGGCCGCGTGAGTCCCTCGACGATCTCCTGCATCACCGGCCGGTCCGTGACGGGGTCTCTGCCCTCGACATAGGCGCGCAGCTCACTCGGGGTCTTCCCGATCACCGGCTGCGGCACGAAGACCTGCCGCATGTGCGGCATGCCGTTCGCGCCCGCGACCGAGCGCACCACCCATTTGAATACGGAGGTATGCACGGCGACCGTCGGAACGCCGTAGTCGTGGTCGATTCGCATTCCGTGCGCGGCGACCGCCGGCGCGCACGTGCTTCAGTGGCCGACGCCGATGATCGCGCCGTCGCCCTTCGCCTTGATCTCCTCCCACGTCTCCGGCGAGTCTTTTGTATAGACGCTGGAGATGCGCGTGAGGACCGTCTTCACGCCCGGCATGCGATCGCGGAACCAATGTTGGATTTCTTTCAGCAGAAGCTCGGAGTCGTCGAAGCGGCAGTCGACGAGATATATCGTCTTGCCGTCGAGCGTGTCGAGGCGCGGCGCAAGCGCCCGGCGCTCGACCTTCGGCGGATAGCCCATCGGGTTCAACGCGGTGATTTTCTCCGGCATGTCCGCTCCTTCGGTTCTAAGAAAACAGTTCAGGGATTAGATAATCCGCGAGTCGCGGTCTTGTCAATCAGGCGCTCGCCGGAGCGCGCTATTTCGCGAGCGATTTGACGTAGGCGACCACGGCCTGCTGGTCCGCCGGGCTGAGGGACTTCCCCGCGGCCGGCATTTTGCCTTTGCCCTCGGCGATGACCTTCATCAGCTCCTCGTCCTTCCTGCCGGCGACTTGCGGACCCGTGATGTCGAGGTTCGCGTCGCCGAACGCTTTCGCCATCGCCGGGCTGCCGGCGCCGTCCGCTCCATGGCAGGAGGCGCAGAGCTTGTCGTAGGCTGCCTTCCCGGCGTCGTCGGCGGACACGGCCGGAGCGATCAGCACGGCCGCCAGCGCCTTGAAAGTCAGTGGGCGGTAAATACGCATATTTCCCTCCTTCCGAGCGCCTGCGACAATTCTAGCAGACGCGCGCTTGCGCGGAATGGGGGCGCGCTGCGAATTGGTTGACACCGCCCGCGCATCGCTCTAGTTTCAGGACGTTCATGGCCAAGATCCTCATCGTCGACGACGAGCCGTTCAACCTCGACGTACTCGAGCAGGAGCTCACCGACCGCGGCTACGCGATCGAGCGCGCGGCGGACGGCGCGGCGGCGCTCGCGGCCTTCGAATCGTTTCGGCCCGATCTGATTCTGCTCGACTATCAGATGCCGGACATGAACGGCATCGAGGTGATGAAGGAGCTCAAAGCGCGCGGCAACGACGCGCCGGTGATCATGCTCACCGCTTACGGCACGATCGAGCGCGCCGTGCTTGCGATGAAAGAAGGCGCGTACGATTTCATCCCCAAGCCCTTCGAACCGGAGCACCTCGTTCTAACCGTCGAAAAGGCACTCGAGCGCGAGAAGCTCAAGCGCGAAGTCGAAATCCTCTCCGAAGAGCTAGGCGAGCGGCATCGGCTCGTCGTCGGCCCGAGCGCGAAGATGAACCGCGCCGTCGACGCCGCGAAAAAAGCAGCGGCCAGCAAATCGACGATCCTGTTATTGGGCGAGAGCGGCACCGGCAAGGAGGTCGTCGCGCGCGCCGTCCATCAATGGAGCGAGCGGCGCGACAAGCCGTTCATCGCGATCAACTGCGTCGGGCTCTCCAAGGAGCTGCTCGAAAGCGAGCTGTTCGGCCATGAGAAGGGCGCGTTCACCGGCGCGCACCAGCTGAAGAAGGGCAAGATGGAGCGCGCCGACGGCGGCACGATCTTTCTCGACGAGGTCGGCGACATCGGCCAGGAGGTGCAGACCAAGCTCTTGCGCTTTCTCCAGGAGCGCGAGTTCGAGCGCGTCGGCGGCGGCCGGCCGATCCGCGTCGACGTCCGCATCATCGCCGCGACCAACCGCGACCTCGAAGGCGACGTAAAGCAGGGCCGTTTTCGCGAGGACCTCTTTTACCGGCTGAACGTCGTCCCGATCGTGCTGCCGCCGCTGCGCGAGCGCGGCGAAGACATCCCAACGCTCGCCGAGTTTTTCGTCCAGCGCTTCGCGCGGGAAACGAAAAAGAGCTTCGATCCGCTGCCGCCGGACATTCTATCGCGGCTCCGCGCCTACGACTGGCCGGGCAACGTGCGCGAGCTCGGCAACGTGATCGAGCGCGCGGTCGTTCTCGGCCCGGGCCCGGATCTCGACCTCGGCGAGTTCCCGCTCGGCGCCGCCGCCGAAGCCGCCGCGCCCGGCGCGGTCTCGTACCATCAAGCGGTCGACGACGCGCGCCGCGAGCTTATCCAGGATGCACTCGCCCGCGCCCAGGGCAACCGCACCGAGGCGGCGAAGCTCTTGGGGCTGCACAAGACCCATCTTTTCCGGCTGCTCAAGTCGCTCAAGATCGACTGAAGCGCTTTTGCTACCGACGCGTAGCAGAAGCGCTATCCCGAGGCTTTTCTCAGGCGTGCCGCTCGACCCCGCGATCTAAAAAAACCCGCGATATTTCCACTGCTTGACACGCGCGAGCTACCCGCGCAAAAGTGGCACGGACGTTGCGCTGCATCTACGGGGAGACACCAGCCATGAGATACGCGGCCGTCGCAATGCTAATCGTCTTCGCTTGGGTCGGAGCCGCTGAGGCTCAGTCGGCCAAGGTTTACCGCATCGCTTATATCGCCGCCGCCTCGGGCCCGTCGCCGTTTTTCGAGGCGTTCCGGCAGGGGCTCGCTGACTTGGGCTACGTCGAAGGACGAAACATCACGGTTGAATACCGTTCCTCCGAAGATCGCGACAAGCTCCCGGCGCTCGTCAGCGAAGTCACGCAGCTGAAGCCCGACGCGATCGTCACGCAGGGCCCCGCGGCTTTCTCGATCTCTTCGGCGACGAAAACCATCCCCGTCGTCTTCGGCTTCAGCGGCGACCCGGTCGAAGCCGGATTCGTCGCGAGCCTCGCGCGGCCGGGACGCAACATGACCGGCATGACCTTCCTCGCGCTCGAGCTCGCCGGCAAGCGTCTCGAGCTGCTGAAAGAAGCCTCTCCGAAAATCTCACGCGTCGCGATCCTCGCTAACCGTTCGCACCCCGGCGAGCAGAATGAGTTCAAGCAGACCAGCGATGCCGCCCAAGTGGTTAAAGTCTCGCTGCAATATCTATCCGTTACCACCCCTGCCGACTTCGAGCCGGCGTTCGAAGCCATACGCAAGGAGCGGCCCGGAGGTATGCTGACGTTCCCGGATGGTTTTACACTCGCGCGCAGCGAACAGCTGGCCGGCTTCGCCGCGCGCGCTCGGCTTCCCACGATGTTCGGATGGAAAGAGTATGTCGAAGCCGGCGGCCTCATATCTTACGGCCCGAACCTGACTGACTGTTACCGTCGGCTCGCGCAATTCGTCGATAAAATCTTGAAAGGCGCGAAGCCCGCCGATCTACCCGTCGAGCAGCCGACGAAGTTCGAGCTGGTCATCAATCTAAAAACCGCGAAGCAAATCGGGCTTACGATTCCGCCCAACGTGCTGGCGCGTGCGGACCGGGTGATCAAGTAGCTGGAGTCGCATGATTCGGAGAATCATCGCATCGTCGGCGATCGTTCTGTTGTTGGCTTTTCCCTGCCGCGCGGCCGAAAGGGTCGCGCACGTCGGCATCTTGCTGCCGAGCGCGCCAGATTCCGCGGCCTATCGAGTCTATCTCGAGGCGTTCCGGGAAGGCCTCCGCGAGCTGGGATACGTCGAAGGGCGCAACATCGCGCTCGAGTACCGCTGGGCGGAAAACCGCGAGGACCAGTATCCCGCTCTCGTCGCGGAGCTGATCGGCGACAAGGTGGATCTCATTTACGCGGTTTCCACTCCCGCGACCCTCGTCGCCATGCAGGCGACCAAAAAGATTCCCATCGTCTTTCCGAACAGCAGCGATCCGGTCAACACCGGCCTTGTCGCGAGCCTCGCCCGGCCGGGCGGTAACGCGACGGGCCTTTCCAGCATGGCGTCCGATCTATGGCCCAAGCGCATGGAGATTCTCAAAGAGACTTTCCCCAAGCTCGCGCGCCTCGCGATGATCTGGAACTCGAGCAATCCGGCCATGAAGCTGAGGGCGAAAGAAACGCTGGCGGCGGCGGCGCCGATGGGAGTCGTTGTGCAAGACCGCGGCGTGCGGGACCTGGACGGTCTGGAGATGGTATTCGCCATGATGATCAAAGACCGGCCGGACGCGCTGCTCACGATGGTCGATCCGTTCACGCGGGCGCACCTCAAGCGGATATTGGACTTCGCGACTGAGCATCGCTTCCCCGCGATGTACGAGGACCGGTCGTTTGTCGAGGCCGGCGGCCTGATGTCCTACGGACCCTCGATCGCCGAGCTGTTCCGCCGCTCGGCCGTCTTCGTGGACAGAATCCTCAAAGGCGCGAAGCCCGCCGACCTCCCGGTCGAGCAGCCGACGAAGTTCGAATTGGTGATCAATTTGAAAACCGCGAAGCAGATCGGTCTCACGATTCCGCCGAACGTGCTGGCGCGGGCGGATCGGGTGATTAAGTGAGAATGTGCAAACAAATAAGGCCCGTACTTGTCTTTTCCGGTCTGCTTATCGCGCCCTTCGCATTGTGTATTGCCGCCCAGGCGCAGCCGAAGAAAGTAGCTCACATAGGGTATATATCGGCGCGCACGGTCGAAAGTGAAAAAGACTGGCAAGCGGCTTTTCGGCAAGGGCTGCGAGAGCTGGGTTATCTCGAAGGCAGGGACATTCTCATCGAACAACGATACGCCGAAGGAAAGTACGAACGAATACCGGAACTGCTGGAGGAAGTGACAGGTCTCAATCCCGCTGTGCTCGTCGTAACCGGCGACCCCGCGATCCACGCGGCCAAGAATGCCAACCGTGGCATTCCCGTTGTCATCATCGCGAGCCCCGATCCTGTCGGAACGGGCCTCGTCGCCAGTCTGGCGCGGCCCGGCGGGACCATCACCGGTCTATCGGACTTTCACTCCGGCGTGGTGACAAAGAGGCTCGAGCTTCTGAAAGAAGTAGCTCCATCGGCAACTCGTATCGCCGTTCTCTGGAATCCGAATCATCCGGCGCACCCGGGGCAATTGAAAGAGATTCAAGCGGTAGCGACAAGGTTTAAAGTGAAATTGATTCCCTTGGAGGTCAAAACAACCGACGATTTCGACCGGGCCTTCGACCCGATTCGAAAAGAGCGCGTCGAAGCCCTTATCGTGCTCGGCGACCCCGCATTCTTCGTTCACCAGGCGGAGATCATACAGTTCGCCGTCAAGAACCGCCTGCCGGTTATCTCTACGTTGAGACAATTCGCGGAAGCAGGCGGCCTGATCTCATACGGCACGAGTTATCCCGACCTGTTTCGCCGCGCGGCCTGGTACGTCGACAAAATCTTGAAGGGCGCCAAGCCCGGCGACTTGCCCGTCGAGCAGCCGACGAAGTTCGAGCTGGTCATCAATTTAAAGACCGCGAAGCAGATCGGATTGACCATTCCGCCCAACGTGCTGGCAAGGGCGGACCGGGTGATCAAGTGAAATGTTGAATTTTGAGTGTTGAATGATGAATTCAAAACTTAAAACGCAACATTCAAAACTCGCGGTTATTGTCGGGGCACTATTTCTCGCGCTGGCGGCGAACGCGCAGGCGCAGCAGACCAAGAAAATTCCACGCATCGGTTATCTCCATCCCGGTTCGACGCCGACCCCTCGCGATGAATCATTTCGGCAGGGGCTTCGCGACGTAGGGTATGTGGAGGGTAGGAATATCCTCATCGAATACCGATATGCCGCAGGCGAAATCGAACGTTTCCCGGCGTTGGCCGAAGAGCTGGCTCGTAGCAACGTTGACGTTATTGTCGCGGTGAGTAGCGAGGGTGCTCGGGCTGCCAAAGAGGCGACCAAGACAATCCCCATTGTCATGGTGAGCGTTGGAGCCGATCCCGTCGAGGCTGGTCTCGTCAAAAGCTTGGCTCATCCGGGAGGCAATATTACCGGATTTACCACCTTTGGCGTGGACGTAGCCAGTAAACGCCTGGAGCTGTTCAAAGAAGTGGTGCCTCGCCTTGTCAGTGTTGCAATCCTCTACGATCCAGACAATCGAGCCAATCTACTCCACCTAAAAGAAGCTCAAACCTCCGCGCGTCAACTTGCATTGACGCTTCATTCTTGGGCGGTACGCGATGCGGCCGACTTTGAGAAAATATTTGCCGCGATAGAAAAAGCACCACCGGATGGACTTTACGTGCCGGCGGGGCCATTAATGTACGCCAACGAAAAACGCATCGCGAGCTTTGCGTCGAAGAGCCGTTTGCCGTCAGCCTACGCCAGCAGAGAGGCTGTAGAGGGGGGAGGGCTGCTGTCTTATGCGGCGCGTACGGAGGAGCCCTTTCGGCGCGCGGCTGTCTTCGTCGACAAAATTTTAAAAGGCGCAAAGCCCGCCGATCTGCCCGTGGAGCAGCCGACGAAATTCGAGATGGTGATCAATTTAAAAACCGCGAAGCAGATCGGGCTCACGATTCCGCCCAACGTGCTGGCGCGGGCGGATAAGGTGATCAAGTGAGAACCGGACGCGAATGACGAGGATGATTTCATGAAAAAAAACATCATCTCCGTCATGACCTTTTTAATTTCAATGGGTGTACCTTTCGCGTCGGCTCAACAGCCGAAGAAGATGTCGCGCATCGGCTATCTGTCGGCGG
>DATFWH010000426.1:0-3687 GCA_035259465.1 Binatia bacterium | reverse complement strand
CCCTTGCCTTTGATGAGCACCCGGTCGGTGCCCGGGATGCGCGCGCTCACGTGCCCCAGCGCGCCGCGCGTGAGTCCCTGGTTGCCTACAATGCGGCACGCGAGCGCGACTTTTTTTCTGAGCTCTGCGACAATCCGTGATACGGCCATAGACGTTCCTACCGCCGACTCCTATCAGAGGAGGCCGGTTTCGAGCAAGCGACCGAGTTGAATCAGCGCGTCGACGTTAAAGCTCGACGCGGAAAATCGCGGTGATCAGCGCCTGGACGAAGCGTGGAACGGTCCGGAGAGGCCAGGGCAGGCGGTAGCCGGATGACTCCTTACCGACGTTTGAAACATTCAGCCGTGGCTCCTGGTGAAGCTTCGAGGGGATGCGGGCTTTCTCTAACGCCGCTCCCAACTGTCTCGCGAGCGAGGCGACATAAGGCTCCTGCATGAAATTCATGTGAAGGCCCGCGATGCGGTGGATTGTCACACCGCCTTGAGCGAGGCGCCCCCATCCGTTGTCCGCGTGCGCGCGGAACAACGGCTGCGCTTTTGTCCGGAAGAGCGTGATGCGGCCGGAGTACGGAGCCGGCTCGTAGCCGAGCAGCGCCTTGTAATGCGTTTCGATCACGCGCCGATAGCGCTCGGGCCAATGCTCGGGCATGTCGACTTCGTCCTCGATTCTCTTCGGCAGCGCATTGAAGCCGAGCGGTTGGCCGATCTTGTCGATCGATTTTTTAAAGAGGTTTTTGGTCTTGACGAACGCCTCGAAGAAAACGCGGCGCGGATGGCGGCTAAGAACGAAATCCGTCAGCCAGTAGGGAAGATTCCGGACGAATCCCGCTATTTCGAACGATTGAGCGCCCGGAGCTTCGGTGTCGAGAATAGCTAGTATGCCGACGGATTGTCCCGCGGCGCGGAGCTGCCGCGCCATTTCGAAGGCGACGATGCCGCCGAAGGAGTATCCGCCGATGAAGTACGGTCCCTGCGACTGCGCTTCCCGGATGGCGTCGATATAATATGCGGCCATCTCCTCGATCGAGCCGCACGGGTTCTCGTCGTCCTTGACGCCGCGCGCCTGCAGGCCGTAGAGCGGCTGATCGGGTCCAAGGTGCTGGGCGAGATAGGAAAGTCCCAGGACCACACCGCCGATCCCGGGCACGAGATAAAGCGGAGGCATCTCGCCTTTCCCCTGCACCGCGACGAGCGTTTGGTCGTGCGGCTCGAGGTCGAGGCGGTGTATCGCGCGCGCGAGCTTCTCGATCGTATTTTCCTCGAGGAGCATCGCGGGCGGGATGTGCCGCCCGCGCACTTCCTCGACTTTCGTCGCCATGAGAACGGCCTTGAGCGAATCGCCGCCGAGATCGAAAAAACTCTCCGTCGTGCCGATCGGCCGCACACCCAGTATTTCTTCCCAAATTCCGGCGAGCTGGATTTCCAGCGTGTCGGTAGGCGCTTTGAAAGCCCAATCCGGAGGACGCCGCTGCTCCGGCGCCGGCAGCGCGTCGCGATCGATCTTACCGTTCACCGTCAGCGGAAAGGCGGCCAGCGTCACGAAAGCGGCCGGAACCATATACGCGGGAAGCTTTTGGTGCAGATGAGCCCTGAACTCGTCGGCCGCGGGCACGCGGTCATTCCACCCGACGACATAGGCCACCAGCCGCCGGTCGCCGCTGTCCTCGCGCGCGAGCACGACGCAGTCGCGCACCGTCGGATGGCGTGCGAGCGCGACTTCGATCTCGCCCAGCTCGATGCGATAGCCGCGGATCTTCACCTGGTGGTCCGTCCGGCCGAGATATTCGAGATTGCCATCGGGCAGGGCGCGCGCGAGGTCGCCGGTCTTATAGAGGCGCGATGGCGCGCCGCCGAGCGCGGCGGAGACGAATTTCGCCGCCGTCGTCTCCGGCTGATTGAGATATCCGCGGGCGACACCTACACCGCCGATATAAATTTCTCCCGTCGCGCCGGGCTTCACGGGCCGGAGGTCGTCGTCGAGAACGTGCATCTGCATGTTGTCGATCGCGACCCCGATCGGCACGGAGCCGGCCGCGACTCTATCGCGCGCCTCGTAAATGCAGCAGCCGACCACCGTCTCCGTCGGTCCGTATTCGTTGATGAGCCGCGTCGCCGGCGCATGCCGGCGCCATCTTTCGATGTGCTCCCAGCGGAGCATCTCGCCGCCGATGACGAGCACGCGCACGCGGCCGGCCAGCTCCTCTTCCGGCAGCATGTGCGCGAGCGCCTCCAGGTGCGTCGGCGTGATTTTGACGACGCTGAAATCATTTCCGGAGCGCAGCGCGGCCGCGAGCTCATCCAATCCAAGCCCCTCCGGCAGCAGCGTAACGCGCTGTCCGACCATCAGCGGGCCGAAGAGCGTCGTGATCGTAAGATCGAAGCCGATCGGCGAATGGACCAGCGACCCGGTCCCTTCCCACATTCGATAGAAGCGGCTCGCCCACAAAAGATAGTTGGCGAGCCCGAGGTGAGGAATCATCACCCCCTTCGGTTTTCCCGTCGAGCCTGAGGTGTAAATCACGTAGGCGAGGTTTTCCTGCTTGACGCCGCTATCCACGCTCTCGGTGCCATGCTTGGCGATTTCGGGCCACTGGTCGTCGACGGCGACCGCTTTTCCCGCCGCGGAAATTTTATCGACGAGACGCTGCTGCGTGAGAATAACCGGCGCGTTCGCGTCCTCAATCATGTAGGCGAGGCGATCGGCGGGATACGAGGCGTCGAGCGGCAGATAGGCGCTGCCGGCCTTGAGGATGCCGAGCAGCGCCGCCATCATCTCGGGCGAGCGCTCCATGCATATGCCGACGAGCGTTTCCGGGCCGACGCCCCGCGCGCGAAGAAAATGCGCGACCTGATTGGCGCGTTCGTCGAGCTGCCGGTAGTTAAGGCGCTGGTCGCGATAAACGACAGCCTCGGCTTGAGGAGTTTGCCGAGCCTGCTGCTCGAACAGCTCGTGAAAGCAATAATTGCTAACAGCGCGCGATGCGATTGAGGAAATGATCGTCTGCTTCGCCACGGGGAAGATATCTTTAGTCTAGGTGCGCCGCCGCGCACCTTTATACAGGTGTAGAATAAAGCGCGGCTTCAGCCGCAACAATGGTGTAAAAACCCCGAAAAGCGGGGAAAAAACCTTCGCTAAAGTAAGGGCTTCACCTGAAGGAAAAGAGAAAAAGAACGGAGAAATACCGAACCGCTTCGGGTAAGTAAGCGGGCGGGTGAAATGGAGCTATTTCGATTTCAAAGCGCGCCAGACGCGCTCCGGAGTAAGCGGCAGGTCGCGGAGGCGGACGCCGTAACCGCGCGCGAGCGCGCTCGTGATCGCCGGCGCGACGGCGACGAGGCCGCCCTCGCCCATCCCGCGAGCGCCGTGCGGGCCCGGCCCGTCTTCGTTCTCTACCAGAACGGTCTCGAACTCCGACGGCACGTCGGCGAAGCGGGGCACGCGATAATCGATCAACCCCGCGGTGACGAGTTGCCCGTCCTCGTAAGTCATCTGCTCGAAAAGCGCATGGCCGATGCCCATCATCGACGCGCCCTCTTCCTGGCCGACGCAGCCCTCGGGGTGGATCGCCTTGCCGACATCGGCGACCGACACGTAACGCGTGAGGGCGACCTCGCCGGTCTCCCTATCGACGGAGACCTCGGCGCTGCCCATGCCGATCTCCCAAAAGACCGGCAACGAGCCGGTGAT
>DATFWH010000425.1:0-3338 GCA_035259465.1 Binatia bacterium | reverse complement strand
GCCGGCGTCGGCAAGACGACGAGCATTCATCAGATCGCCGGTCTCGAGCAGGCCGTGGACGCGGCGCAAATCGTCTACGATACGACTCTTTCGGCCCTTAAAAGCTCGCTCGACCGCGTCCGCCAAGCGCTCGACGCGGGAAAAGAGGTCAGCATCATCTACGTCTATCGCGATCCCATCGATTCCTTCGTCGGAGGCGCTTTGCCGCGCGCAGAACGAAACGGGCGCACGCTGCCGCTCGACGCCTACATCGACACCCACTTGGGCGCGCCGGAGGTCTTGCTGAAAATCGCGGAGCTTTACAAGGGCGACAAGCGGGTAGAGATCGCCGTCATCGACAACAGCCGCGGGCGCGGAGAGGCCACGCTCGCCGATCTGAAGTTCGTCCGCTCGGTCGCGGGGAAATACACGCGCGACGAGCTCAAGGCCAAGCTCGCCCGCGCCTTGGAGGACGCTCATGAAAAAGGCCGGCGCGGGGAAAAAGACGGGATCTCGGACATCATCTACCAAGGATTTAAAGGCGATGTCTCTTAAAGATTATACGCGGCTGCTGGCGGAGCGGATGACTGAAAAACTAAATCGGAAAGTGAAAGAAAGGAAGACTCGTCGTGACAAGCATTAATGATTTTTCAGCGACGAAAAACATAGGGGGACTCCGCTGGATCCTGCTCGCATTGGCGGTATTCATCGCGGGCTGCGGCGAAGGCGGTCTCTTTTCGCATGACATTCCGCGCCTCGGCTCAGCCGGCCGCTACCAGGAGGCGCGGCAGCAGTTCTTAAAGGGCAAGAGCGGCAGCATGGAAAAGGCGATCACGAACCTCCAAGGAATCGTGCAGGATGATCCCACGTACAAAGACAGCCTCACGCTTTTGGCGAGAGCCTACTACAACCAGGGGAGCTACGAGGCCTCGCGGCAAGTTATCCAGCGCGCGCTGCGCGTCAACAAAGAGGATGAGATCGCGTGGATGACGCTGGGCATGGCGCAGCTGCGCCTGGGGGAGGACCAAAAAGGCATCGAGACGCTGCAAGGCGCAGTCACGCTGGTGAGCAAAGTCTCGAAGCCGGGCTACCGCGGCTACGAAGAGTGGGACGCCAAGGGCCTCGTGCGCTCGTATATCTCAAGAACGGTCGTGGAGCTTAGAAAAGGCATCGACGCGAAGCCGAGCCTTTTGCGGACGTGCGAAGGCCTCCTCAGCCGCATGGACGACGAGGAATATTTTCAGAACACCACGGGCCGCTCGGTCAGGCAGCGCCAGGATACGCGCTAGGGCTGCTTGCCCTCGCCTTCCAGGCGGTATTCTTGACGCTCGTCGAAGCGGGCGCGCTCGATCTCTTCTTCCATCTGTCTGCCGACCCACTCGCTGCCGGCGATGAGGCGCGGCCAATTGACGTTGGGGCCGATCGTAGCGAGTTGGAGCCGGATCTCACCCCGAATTTCTTTTCTCGGGTCCCAGTAGCGGCCGGCGCCGTACGGCAGCCGGTTTTCAAGGTAGTCCAGCCAACTGTGAATGCCGGTTAAGCCGCTTTCAATGTTTTTCAAACCGCCCGGCCGGTCGCCCTCGCGCGCGAGCGTGAGCCCGAGATAGAGCCGCGCGAGGCTGTCGTCGCTCGAGCGCGCCACCGCCCGCTCCAGCGCCTGGCGCGCTTCCGGCAATCGGCCGCTCTGGTAATAAGCGCGGCCCACGTAGGTCCAGACGCCCTCCGGCATATAGCTGAAGTAAAGCGCGTCGGGATTCGCCGCGGCCGCGTTCTGGAAGCGGACCACGGCATGATTGGGATCGCCGTAGAGCAGGTCTCTGCGGCCCGCCTGAACCTCTCCCTGCGCCGTGACGCAGCTGGAGACGCCGAGGGCGAGGAGCGCCAAAATCGCCAAGTGGGTTATGGGTTTCATAGTTTAATGAGGATAGGCACAAAAATCTGCGGACGCAAGTGGTGTCCGGGGGCTTCAGCGGCCGGCGCCGTTGATGTAAACGTCGAGCGCCGTCGCGAGGAGATAGCCCACGCTGACGTAGGCGTTGACGTCGAAAAAGGCTTTGTTGATGCGCGACAGATCGTTGGGCGAGACGAGCCGGTGCTCCCATACGAGGATCGCCGCGACGCCGAAGACGCCGATCCAATATACCGGGCCGAGGCCGGCGCTGTCGCCGACCAGCGCGAGGAAAAGGATCGTCGCTACGTGAAAGACGCTCGACACCGCGAGACTTTTCGCGATGCCGAAGCGGGCGGGTAAGGAGAAGAGTCCCTGCTCGCGGTCGAAGCGGTAATCCTGAATCGCATAGATGATGTCGAAGCCGGCAAGCCAGAAAACGACCGCCAGCGCCATGAGCGCAGGCACTTCCAGGTCGGCGAAATCGCGCGGCGCGCCGCTAACCGCGAGCCATGCGCCGAGCGGCGCGAGCGACAGCGCCAGGCCGAGAAAAAGATGCGAAGCCCAGGTGAATCTCTTCGTGAGCGAGTAAAAGAAGACCACCGCCAGCGCGACGGGCGAAAGAGAGAAACAGAGCGGATTCAAGCGATAGGCGGCGTAGACGAAGACGAGCGCTGCGGCGCCGGTCAAAAGAGCCGCCTCAAGCACGCCGACTTTTCCCGCCGGCAGCTCCCAGGCGCGGGTGCGCGGGTTGAGCGCGTCGAACTTCCTGTCGGCCAAGCGGTTGAAGCCCATCGCCGCGGTCCTGGCCGCCACCATCGCGACGACGATCCAGCCGAGAGCGGCGGCGCTCACGTGGTAGCGCGTTCCGGCGAGCGTCAGCGAAGCGAGAGCGAACGGCAGCGCGAAGACACTGTGGGAAAATCGCACGAGGCTCGCATAGTCCGCGAGTTTTTCGCTGAACGCCATTGCTCAGAGGCCGAGCTTATTCCAGATCGAATCGATGTAGCGCTTGGTTTTCTCGTCCATGACGATCGCACCGGGCCAGCCACGCTCGAAGCCTTCGTCGCGGCGCTTGACCGTCGCGTCGATGCCCATCTTGGAGCCGTAGCCCAGCGCCGGCGCGGCGTGGTCCAGCACGTCGACGGGTCCTTCGACGAAGGTCACATCGCGCTTCGGGTCGATGTGGTTGCCGACGATCCAGGCGACCTCGGCGAGATCCTGCACGTTGACGTCGTGGTCGACGACGATCATGACCTTCGTGAACATCAGCTGTCCGAGCCCCCAGAGGCCGTGCATGATCTTGCGCGCGTGCCCGGGGTATTCCTTTTTTATGGAGACGATCGCCAGATTGTGGAATACGCCGTGGACCGGCAGGTTGATGTCGACGATCTCGGGGAACGTCAGTCGAATGAGGGGGAGAAAAATCCGCTCGGTCGCCTTGCCCAGGTACGCGTCCTCCATCGGCGGG
>DATFWH010000424.1:0-6214 GCA_035259465.1 Binatia bacterium | reverse complement strand
CCGCCGACATCGGTCTTTAGAATCTTAATGCCCGCCGCGAAGCTGTAGATCGCGCTCGCCGCCAACACGCCGACCAGTGTCAGCAGCGCAACGGCCAGGCACATCTTTCGCCTGAGCCTTTCCTTTTCGCTTTCCTTTCTCCGCCAAACCGTTCGTGTCATAAATCCTCCTTTAGAAAAAATTTGTCGCGGTTGTATCGATGCCAAATGAACGGAAGTTGACGGTTAAGCAAAGTATCCCTGACGGTTTGGCAAAATCTGTGTGAACGAATCTTTTTTCTTTATCTCCATCGCGCAATTTGCTACTCCGGGCGGTATGAGAATGCTCTTTTGGAAATTCTTGGGCGCTGATCGGCTGCCGGAGCCGTCGCGCCGAAAGCTCGCCGTCGTTTCGCTGCTCTACTTCATCCAAGGAAGTCCGCTCGCGATTCTCTGGGAAATTCTTCCCGTGTATCTCAGGCTGCAAGGCATCTCGCTCGCGGCGATCGGCGGGCTGCGACTGCTCGAGTTGCCTTACTCGCTGAAGGTATTCTGGTCGCCCGCGGTGCACCGCTACGGCGACCGGCGGTGGTGGGTTTTCGGCTGCATGGCGGGTATCGCCGTCGTTGTCGGCCTGCTGCCGGTGATCGACGCGGCGCACGTAAGCTGGCTGCTTTTGCTTCTTCTTCTCGTGCTCACGACTTTGTCGGCGACCCAGGATGTCGCGATCGACTCGTACACGGTTGGCCTCGTCTCGCGCGAAGAGGAGGGGCCGGCCAACGGCGTGCGCGCGTCGGCCTATCGCCTCGCGCTGGTCATGATCGGCGGCGGCACGGTGTTTCTTGCGGCGGTGCTGCCGTGGGATGTGCTATTCGGCGTTGCCGCCGTGATCTTCGCCGCGCTGGCTTTTTTGGCGCTGACCGCGCCGCGCCTCGACTTGCCGCCCGAGGCGCGCACGCACTGGCTCAGCGGCTTCGCCCAATGGATCGGCAAATGGCGCGCGGTGCCGCTCGTGCTCTTCGTGCTAACCTTTAAGCTAGGCGAGTTCGCGATCGGCCCGATGGTAAAGCCGTTTTGGGTGGATCAAGGAAGGTCGGTCTTTGAGATCGGACTCGTGCCGACCACCTTAGGCATTTTCTTGAGCGTGGCGGGCGCGCTCGCGGGCGGCGGCTTTATCTCGCGCTACGGCATTTTTCGCGGCGTGCTCGTGCTCGGATTTTTGCAGGCGGTTTCGAATCTCGGCTACGCGTTCGTCGCTTGGGGCGACCTCGGCCGCGGCGGCCTTTACGCGGCCTCGGTCTTCGAGTCTTTCAGCGGCGGGCTGGGAACGGCGGCCTTTTTAGCCTTTCTCATGAACGTGTGCGACAAAGAGCACGCGACGGTGCAGTACGCGTTCCTGTCTTCGGTATTCTCGCTCACCGGCCGGCTTATCGGCGGCCTCAGCGGCATCGGCGCACAAAAAATCGGCTACGGCAATTACTTCGCGCTTACCTTTGTGATCTCGCTGCCCGCGTTTGCTCTGCTTCCGTGGGTCAAATCGTGGATCCGCGAAGAGCCGAAGAAGAATAATGGCGACGCTTCATGACAGCTCGGCGACGAGAGCCTTCCATGCGGCGCGCTCGCGGCGTGGGTCGACGAGCGGCTGGAGGCGCGCGCAGCGATTCTTGAGCGTCCGGTAAAAACCGGCGTCCGACGCCGCGCGGCCGAGAAGCCGGGCTAGCGCGCGCGTATCGCCGACCGGAAAATATCCGGGATAATCCTTGCCCAGCGTTCCGATGAGCCCTGAAATTTTCGAGGCGACGACGGGAACGGACGAGGAGATCGCCTCCGAGAGCACATTGGCGCTGCCTTCCATCACTGAAGTGAGCGCGAGCAGATCGCTGCCGGCAAGAAAGCGCCGGGCTTTCCAGTGCGGCAGCTCGCCGATCCAGCGGTAGCGGGGGTTGCGCCCCATCTCGGCGCGCGCGCGGCGCTCCATCTTTTTATCGAGCGCGCGGCCCACTTGAACGATGCGGATTGGCAAACCGTCGAGTAATCGCCCGGCATACGCCGTACGCAGCGGGTCTTTCACGGGCCGCAAATGTCCGATGACGGCGACAACGAAGCCGTTGCCGCGCCGGCGCTGCGCTTTCATGCGCGGCGCGGATTGATAGATGACGCGTGCCTTTCGCCGCAGGCGGCGCGGCAGTTCTTCGAGCCCCATCGATTGCAGCACGACGAGACGCGTCGCAGCATCGAGAGAAGCGCGTGCAACGGCGCTTGTGCGGATATCGCGATAGAGATCGGTGCCGGTCAGCGCGACAACCTGCGGCTTACCTGGGTGGAGTCTTTTATACCGGCGGATCGAGGGAGCGCTTTTCCGCGCGTGCAGCGCGACGAGGAGGTCGCAGGCTTCGCCGCGGTACTCGCGCACGACGAAGACGCGGTGTCCGAGGCGTCTCAAGATGCCGGCCCAGCGCAAGGCGGTGATGCTGTTGCCGTTGCGGTCCTCCGGACCGGCGGGCGTAACGATGCGTATCGTCATGCCGCGCAGGTGCGAAAGCCGGCCCAGACATCGCGCCGGTCGGGGGTGTAGAAATTACGCCAGGTGTTGCGGATAAGACGCGGGCGGGTCATCCAGCAGCCGCCGCGAAGAACTTTGTGCGTGCCGAACCAGGGCGCTGAATACTCTTTGTAAGGATCGGCCGCGAACTCGGGATAAGGGAGAAAATCGCTCGCCGTCCATTCCCACACGTTGCCGATCATCTGCCGGCAGCCGAAGGCGCTATCCCCTGCGGGCAGCGCCCAGACAGGCAGAACGCCGGGCGCAGTTCCGTCGAGATTCGCGCGCTCCCGGGTCGGGGCCTCATCGCCCCAAGGATATAATCGTTTCCGAAGGAGAATGCCGGAGCCGCCGGCGCCGGGCTCGGCTGCCGCGGCCATCTCCCATTCGGCTTCGGTCGGGAGCCGCCGCCCGGCCCACTTCGCGTACGCGTCCGCCTCGTACCAGTTGACGTGCATGACCGGCAGACTCTGCTGAAGCGGCAGCCATTCGTCGAAGACGCGCTGCAGCCATGCGCCGCCCGCTTTTTTCCAGTACACCGGGTGCGCGATCTCTTCCTGTCCGTTTGCGCGCGCGGTGCTTTGCTCGCGAGCGAAAAATTTCGCGAACGATTGCGCCAAGGCGGGAGAGCCTCCGTCGTGGAGCCAACTCCACCCTTCAGCCGTCCAGAACTCCTTTCGCCGGTAACCGCCGTCGTCCACGAACGCGGCGAACTCCGCGTTCGTCACGGCGGCGCGCGCGATGCGAAAGGGCTTCACCTCGACCGGGTGGGCCCACTTCTCGTTGTCGAAGACGAAAAGCGCATCCGGCGGAGCGCCGAGCATGAAATTCCCGCCCGGAACTTCGACGTCGCCGGCAACTCTACCCGTGTCATTTGCGGCTGAAGATTCACTACAGAATACCGGTTTCGCATAGCCTAGCGTCTGCCGCGTGTAGGCGAGCGCCTCGTCGTGCATGTCTTCGTGGAAAAGGACAAGGCAATGAAAATAGACTTCTTTGGGCGTCGGCGCGCCGCTCGCAAGGCCGTCGCAGACGCGGTCGAGTACCGCCTTCATGTACGCGAGCGTCCGCTCCCGTGAAGCGATCGGCAAATCCCAGCGCGTGTCGTGGGCGACCTTGGCGGAATCGTAAAAGGAATCGGCTCCTTCGACCAGGGGACGCTGGCCCCGGACATGGCGGAGTGTCCAGAACTCCTGGAACCAAGAGATGTGGCCGATCTCCCAGAGCGGCGGATTGACAATCGCGAGCCTCGGCCCGACCATCTGCCGGTCGTCGAGATCGGCGACGAGATCGAGGGTCCGTTTACGGGCATCCGTGAGGAGGCGCGCGAGCTCCGAGCCGTTGACGGCCGCGGCGTGAACAGCGGGCATTTAAATGTTCTACGCTAGGCGTCCGGTGCGTTCAAGGAACGATCAGGAGGCGAGGAATTTGCCCGTCAGACGCTCGAACTCGCCCTGGGCGTCCCACTGGGCCAGATGCTTGGCGCCTTCGAGCAGATGCAGGTTGAGCGAGGGATAGCGCTCTTTCAGCAGCGCGACGCGCTGCGCGGCGGAGCCGCGGTCCTGTTTGCCGTACATCATCAGCAGCGGCAAGGGCAACAAATGCAGCCGCTCCCAGATCGGAGCCGCCTCCTTGCCACCGCTGCGCGGCGCCTTGCCGCGCTCGATAAACGCCTGAAAATTCTTTCCCAGGCTCATGCGGTGGCGCTTTTCTAAAACCTCCGGCGTGATCAGGGAATGATTGAATAAGTTGTGCTCCAACAGCGCGCGGCTCTCGTTGGCCGTCGGCTCGGCCGCGCCGCCTTCCTCGCCTTCGCCCGCGCCCGCCTTGGCGCCGCCGGGAAGCGGCGGCAGCAGGCTTCCGGTGCCGAGCACGACCACCTTGGCGACGCGCGGCGTCTGATCGAACGCCAGGCCGACCGCCATCGCGCCGGCCTGCGAATGGCCGACGAGGCTCGCTTTCTCCAGTCCGAGCGCGTCCATGAAATGAATAATGAAGCGGCGCCGGTAGGGGACGGAATAATCCTTCGGGTTGTCCGTCAGGCCGAAGCCGGGCTGGTCGAAGGCGATCACCCGCAGACCGTAGCCCGCCAGCGGGGCGAGATTGCGCTCGAACACGTCGGCCGACGAGCCGAGGGACGCACCGTGGAGCAGCAGGACCGCCAGGCCGCCGCCTTCTTCGAGATAGCGCGTCTTGAGGCCGTCGGCCTGCACGAACTTCTCCGTCATAATTGCTCCTGCACGGGAAAATTCCGGGCGATCGCGGCTGTACGCTACGCGTCCGTCACGTCGATCAGGACTCCGTCGGGATCGGCAAGATGAAATTTGCCGAAAGGGCACTTCTCGAAGAGTTTAAGGCGCGCGGCGCCTTCGGGGCCGGCACCGACCGGGCTGGGGGAGAGGCGCGGGTTGCGACCGATCAAGGTCTGCAACTCTTTCTTGAACTCTTCGAGATTCTCGACTTTAAAGCCGATATGCTCGGGCGCGGGCCGCTCGATGCCCGATCCCGCGTAGTCGTTGATGTCCCACGGCATGACCGCGAGGGTGACCTTGCCGTCGGTTAGATGATACGTGTGGTCGCCGGCTTCTTGCGGGCGGAGCTCGAAAACATCGACGTAGAATTTCGCCACCTCGTCGGGGACGACCGTGCGCACGGCGAAGTGGGTGATGAAGCGCTCCTGCTTCCAGTCGCCGTCTTCGTAGACGTCGCGGCGGTTTTCCATGCCTTTCTGCGACAGATCGAAAACGTTGCCCGCCGGATCGTGCGTGCTGAGGCCGGCGAAGGGACGGTTGCCGGGCCGCTTGAGGACGCTGATCTTCGGGTACTTCGTCTGAATCCTGTCCAGCGCCGTTTGCACGTCGTCGACCTCGAAGCCGAAATGGTCGAAGCCCGCTTGGCGTCCGGCGCGCCGCGGATTGATGTTCATGCCGATGTAGCCGTCGCCGACGACTACGGCGCTCTCGGGCTTCGCCCGCTGCGAAGTACGCATCTTGAACAGCGCTTCGTAGAATCTGCCCATGAGCGCGTAGTTCTCGCTCGCGATCGCGATGTGTTTGATTTGTGTCTGCATGGCTCGTCCCTCCGTCTGCGTCGATTCTCCCTCAGGGCATATCTGCCGTCAAGCGCTTTTGCAACCGATGAGTCCATGGCTGCAACTCGCGCGCCCACGGCTTCCGGCGGTGTCTTCTTAGATAATCCAACGCGGCTTGAAAACGGCGCGCTTCGCGCGGATTCCAGCGCGGCGCAATGGTTTTGTTCTTGCGCCGCATCTCGCGTTCGCAGAATTCCCGAATGGCGACCCAATAAGGCAGCGCGTCCGGAACGAATTGTTGCTCAATCGCCCGACGCCAGCTTTTCTCCGGATCGTACGTGTCCGGCCGGCCAGCGTAGTCGAAGCACGTTGCGAGCGGGATAAAACTCAAAGCTTCCTGCAGCAGCGGATTGTTTAGATAGCCATATACGACTTCTGGCAAATCGGGGGCGCGGCCTTGGAGCGGCCCCAAGTGCATCTGCGCGCTCATCGATAGGTCGTTTACGGGATAATTATCCCAGATTATAAGCCGCCGATCGATGCTCCTGCGGATGTGTCGGATATGAGCGGCGGTGATTTTTTTACTTACGATTTGCGGACCCGTCCAGAGACAAGCGACCGATTTAGGCAGGGTTTCCGATAATCGCTCTAGAAAATTTACTT
>DATFWH010000423.1:0-4540 GCA_035259465.1 Binatia bacterium | reverse complement strand
AAGATTTGAGAATGGCGGCGGGAATTTTGCGCGGGAGAAAGGTGAAGCCCGGCGTGCGGCTCGTCATCACGCCGGCTTCCTTCTTCGCCTATCGCCTGGCCGAAAAGGAAGGTCTGCTCGATATCTTTAAAGACGCAGGGGCGAACGTGACCAGCTCCGAGTGCGGCCTCTGCGTGCGGCAGTCGCTTTCGGCCGGCGAAGTCTGCGTCTCCTCGGGCAACCGGAATTATCGGGGCAGAATGGGCCCGAAAGAGTCCAGCGTCTTTCTCAGCAATGCGGCGACGGTCGCCGCCTCCGCGGTCGCGGGCGAGATCGCCGACCCGCGGGAATTTGTGTGAACCATGAGCTCCCTTACCATCAAAGGGCGGATCTGGAAGTTCGGCGATTCAATCGACAACGGCAACATCGAGAACGTCATGAGCGGCGTCGATCCGGAATTTAAAAATAAAGTGAAGCCGGGCGACATTCTCATCGCCGGCCGCTTCTTCGGCATGGGCGCGAGCGACGAGCACGCGCCGAGGTCACTGAAAGAAGCGGGCATCGGCGGCGTCGTCGCCGAATCGATCTCGAACATTTTCCACCGGACGCTGATCAACATCGGCCTTCCCGCGATGGAATGCGCCGGCATCGCCGACGCGGTTCGCGACGGCGACGAGGTCGAAGTCGATTATCTCGCAGGATCCGTTCGCGTGTTGCGCTCCGGCCGCACGCTCACCGGCGACCGCCTGCCCGATTTCGCCGTGCAGATTCTCGCCACAGGCGGCCTCATGCCGTATCTGAAAAACGGCGGCGAATTCAAATAAACGCCGAAACGAATTCCATGATTAAGCAGAGGCTCTTTATCGCAACCGTTGCAGCTCTGTTCGCCCTGACTGTGAACGTCCGTGCGCAATCCGAGCGCGACAAGATGATCGAAGCCGCAAAAAAGGAAGGCGAAGTCGCCTTCTACGGCGGCTTCAGCGTCTCAGACGTCGCGGGCTTTATCCAGAAATTCAACAAGAAATATCCGTTCATTCGCGTTAATCATCTTCGTGAGGGTGCGGAAAAGCTGATGACCCGCGTGCTCACAGAGCGGCAGGCCGGCCGCCACAGCGTCGACGTGATCCAGGCGCGCGGTTTTCCCGCGCGCGTCATGCTCGATAAAGGCGTCTTCGCCAAATACGTTTCACCCGAATCCAACGTTTATCCGAAAGGCTTTAAGGATGCCGACGGCCGGTGGGCGACGATGTACGTCCAAACGTCCGTCATCGGCTACAACACGAAATTCGTCAAGCCCGGCGAGATCAAAAATTGGGAGGACCTGACTAATCCGAAATGGCGCGGTCAAATGGTGATCGACCGCGAAGAGACCGAGTGGTTCGGCAACATGCTCGAAGTGATGGGCAAAGACAAAGGCCTCGCGTATATGCGCCGGATCGCGGAGCAGAAGCCGACGCTGTGGGAAGGCCACACGCTCATGGCGCAGCTCGTCGCCGCCGGCGAGCATCCCATCGGCATCTCGCTCTACGGCCCCCGCATCGAGGATCTCAAGTCCAAGGGCGCGCCCGTCGATTGGGTGCGCAGCAACCCGGTGATCGGTTTTCTCTATCTCGTCGCGCTCGCCGACAAGGCGCCGCACCCGAACGCCGCAAGGCTTCTGATCGACTTCGCGCTCTCACAGGAAGGGCAGGTGGAAATCACCGAGTCGCGCCGCATCTCGATGCGGCCCGACGTCAAACCTAATCCGCCGGGGCTCGTCGAGGGCGTGCACGTCCGCGCGAGCAATCTCGATCTCGCGCGCGACTATAACCGCCTCTACAAAGATTTTCAGGATATCTTCGGAAAAAAGTGACGCCGAGGGAGGACCTATGACCAAGGCGAGAAAAATGCGCGAGCTTCTCGCGCGGAGAGAATTTTTCATCGCGCCGGGCGCGTACGACGCGATGACGGCGCGGCTCGTGGAGCAGGCCGGCTTTCCGGCGGTGAAGCTTTTGGGGAACGCGACGACCGCGAGCCTGTTGGGCCTGCCCGACCTGGGATTTCTCAGCTTGATGGAAGTCGTCAACCACGCGCGCAACGTCGCCGCCGCCGTCAATATTCCCTTGATGGTCGACGCCGACACGGGTTTCTTGAGCGGACCGCTCGGCATCATCCGCACGGTGCGCGAGTTCGAGCGCGCGGGTCTCGCCGGCATCTCCTTTGAAGACCAAGCATGGCCGAAGAAATGCGCGCTGATCGAGGGCGCGACCCGCGTCGTGCCGATCGACGAGCACGCGAAGCGCATCGAAGCCGCCGTCCACGCGCGTGAGGACAAGGACTTCGTGATCGGCACGCGAACCGATGCCGAGGAATCGCTCGGCCTAGACGAAGCGATCAGGCGCGCGAATGTCTACGCCGACGCAGGCGCGGACGTCATCTCGATCGCGCTCCGCTGGTCGCGCGAGAAAGGCCGGCGCGAGCAGACGATCAGCGCGCTCCGGCGCATCGGACGCGAGGTGAAAGCGCCGGTATCGCTCATGTTCTCGGATGAAGTTATCGGCGCTGGCAACGCGACGATCGACGAGATCCGCGAGCTCGGCTTCGTGATCGGCTCGTGCAACTCGATCCGCTATACAGTCGTGAAAGCCGTCGCGGACATGCTGCAGATATTGAAGCGGGATTGGTGCACGGTCGCCAACGCAAAGCACATGGCGACGCTGAAAGATTACAACCGGCTTCTGGGACTTGAAGATTACATGGAGTTGGAAGCCCGCTTTAGCGCGAAATAGCTAAGCCGAGCGCGCGATCTCGATATCGGCCCGCAGGCTTCGCTCGGCCGCGTCGCCGCGGAAACTCCCCGTCACCGGCGCCGCGTCCTTGGGATCGGCTGCGGCCGCGACGGCGATGTGGCCGTCGGTCACCGCCAGGCCTAAAGTCGGATCGAACGCCCGCCATCCGCCGCCGGGAAGATAAACTTCGCCCCACGCGTGCATGTAGCGCTGTCCCTCGTACATACGGGAGTCGTGATAGCCGCTGACGAAGCGCGCGGCGATCCCCTGCGCCCGGCACGCATCCATAAATAGCACCGCAAGATCGCGGCACGAGCCGCGTTGGTCGTTGAACGTCTGGGCCGCGGGCTTCGCATCCCCTTCCTCGCGAATGGTATAGAGCGAGCGATCGCGAATCTCGCGGCAGAGCGCGACGAGAAACGGCACCGTCCCTCCGCCGGCCGAGTGCGTGATCGATTTCACCCAGCGGTCGACCTTCGCGCTCACATTCGCGCGCGCGAGGTAGGGCGACAGCGTCGCGGCTGCGCTCGGAGAATAGCGCATCGGAAGCTTCTGGCACGCGGCGTCGGGAAAAATAAAATCGAACGGGTTGCGTGCGCCGGCCTCGGTCCTGGAAACCGCCTTGATCGCGAGCCTATCGGAAGTTCCCGAAAACCATGCTTGTGTCACGGCGTTGCCGTCCACGTCGAGCGCCTCCGTCAAACCGGCCGGGGCGGGCTCGATGGCAAGATGGAAATCCATCAGTTTGAGCGCGGCATCCTGCCGCGGCCTGAGACGGAACGTGTGCGGCTCAAAAAAAACCGGACGGTCGTAGGAATAAATCGTGGTGTGGAAAATCTCAAACAGCACGGCTGCGAGGCTATCTCGTCCGGCGGTTCGCGATCCGGCCGATGTTGTCGCGCGACGATTTCAATTTGGCGAAGGACGCGTCGATCCAATCCGACGGCAGCTCATTGACCGATTGCCGCAGCCGCTCCTGCCACCAGCCGGAGACGGAGAGCAGATCGTTTTTCTCGTAGCGGTGCTCGACGATGCGAAAAGAATCGCGCGCGTAGAGAATCACGTCAATGGGAAAATCGACCGCCGCGGCGCTGATGCGCGTTGAATCGAAGGCGAGGCAGCCGACTTTGAGCGCGTGGCGCATGGGGTCGTCGTACTTGAGCGTCCGGTCGAGGATCGGCTTGCCGTATCCGGCCGAGCCGATAATCTGGTACGGAGTCCCGTGACCGACTTCGATCCAGTTCCCCTGCGGATAGACGAGATATAATCTGTGCTCCTTATCCCTTTTGAACTGTCCGCCGATCAGCGCGTAGAAGTCGAACGGCAGATCGCTTTTCGCGAGCGGCTCCTGATCCTCCCCGGCCACGCGGCGCACCTGCGTGGCGAAGACGTTCACCGCCTTGAAGAGGCGATCGAAGCGCGAGCCCTGATCGGAGATCGCTTCTTCGAAATAGGTCACCGCCTTGTCGCGCAGCGAGCGCAGCCCGGAGGTCATCAAGAACATCGACTGCCCCTCCTGCTGGAACACCGCGACCTTGCGCGCGAGGATCACTTCGCTGCCCGATAAAACGCGCGTGTCGGCGATGCCGACGATCCCCTCCTCCACCTTGATGCCGAGACAAAAGGTCACTGACCCTCCCTGTGCGCGAAGCCGCGGCGTCCTTCCAGCGGCCGGAGCGCGAAGAAACTTTCGAAGATGCCATGATCGATCATGTTGAGTTTCGTTTGCAGGCTATCGAGGAACTCGTGCAGCCCCTCGGCGATGATCTGCTCGACCGGCGTATAGGCGAGCT
>DATFWH010000422.1:0-26599 GCA_035259465.1 Binatia bacterium | reverse complement strand
GTCGATGTCGTGGATCATGAGGTCGAGCACGACGTCCACGTCCGTGCCGCGCTCGACGAACGGCGCGAGGCGGTGGCACTCTACGAACTTGGGATCGCGGATCACTTTGTCGAGCGCGCGGATCGCCGGGTTGAAGCGCTCGAGATGTCCGACCTGGAGCATCAGCCCCTTTTGCCGCGCGAGCGCGACGAGATCGCGCCCTTCCTCGATCGTCGCCGTCATCGGCTTCTCGACGAGGACGTCAATTCCCGCGCGGAGAAAATCCGCGGCGACCTCGTGGTGCACGCGCGTCGGTGCGGCGATGCTCACGCCGCGCACGCGGCCGAACAGATCGCGATAATCGGTAACCGCGCCGGCGCCAAGCGGTTCGGCGACCGCGCGCGCCCGCTCGCCGTCGATATCGGCGACCGCCACGAGCTTCGCCTTCGGCGAGCGCGCGTACTTCTCGGCGTGGAATTTGCCGAGATAGCCGACGCCCACGACCCCAACGGGAATTTTTTCTTCGCCTGACATGCCTTATGCGCTGCGCGTTTTTCCTTCGAGCAATTTTTCGCTCACCCCGACGACGGCGATGCCGGCGCGCTCCGCCTCGGCGATGAGTTCGTCCTTCTCGATCAAAATCGTCTTCCCCGCCTCAACGGCGAGCACCGCGCCTTTGAGCTCGCGCATCATTCTTATCGTGTCGAGACCGACCGCCGGCACGTCGAAGCGAAGATCCTGCTGCGGCTTACTGACCTTGACCGCAACGAAGCCGTCCTTACCGAGCTCGCCGCCGCGCCGGATCGCCGCGTCGGTTCCTTCGACGGCCTCGACCGCCACTACGACGCGCCGCTTGACCACGACGCACTGCCCGATGCCGAGCCGTCCGATCTCCTTGGCCGTCTCGAAGCCGAGGCGAATGTCCTTCCATTCCTCGATCGTCGGCGAGCGCCGCGTGAGCGGGCCCTCGCCGGGAATAATCTCGGAGAGAAACAGCGTCGATTCGAGCACGCGGATACCGTCTTTCTCGAGCTCCCCAGCCACGCCGCGCAAAAGCTGGTCGTCCTCGCGGCTGCGCACGCGCGCGAGGAACGCCGCGCCGCGGAGATCGGGGCGGAAATTGGAGAACAGTTTGATTTTTTTGATGCCGCCGACCATGACGGCCTCATTGACGCCGGCGTGTTGAAACGTGCGGATAATTTTTCCCAGCTCGCCGACGTAGACCCACGTGACGTCGCCGACGACATGCTCGATCTCCGCGAGCGTCTCGCCGCGATGTGCGACGGTGACGAGCTCGACGCCTTCCCGCTTCGCCTGCTCGGCGAAAATCAGCGGGAACCTGCCGTTGCCGGCGATGAGGCCGAGCTTACGCATATCGACGTTTCAGGTTGCAGGTTTCAAGTTTCAAGTTCGATTCCGACTAGAAACCTGAAACCAGAAACTAGAAACTGTTTTCATCTGCAGATGCCGCGAGCCGACGATTCGACGAAAGCGGCCATGCGCTCGACCTCCGGCGAGGCGGCGAGCTCCTTGCGCACTTTTTTGAGCGCCGCTTTGACCGTCAGACCCGACTGAAAAATGATCCGGTACGCTTTGCGGATCGCCTCGATCTGCTCCTTGGCGAGGCCGCGCCGCCTCATGCCTTCGACGTTCAGCCCCTTCAGCTTGGCGCGATCGCCGGTGGCATTGCAGTACGGCGGCACGTCTTTGGATACCATGGAGCCCGCGCCGAGCAGCGCGCCGGTGCCGATCTTGACGAACTGGTGAATGCCCACGAGACCGCCGGCGATCACGTAGTCCTCGACGATCACGTGTCCGCCCAGCGTCGCGCCGTTGGCGATTACGTTGCGGTCGCCCAGAATGCAGTCGTGCGCGATGTGGCAGTACATCATCAACAAGTTGTAATTGCCGACGCGCGTCAGCATGCCGCCGCCGGTCGTGCCGGGATTGAGCGACACGAACTCGCGGATCGTATTGTGATCGCCGATGACAAGGCGGCTGTCTTCCCCCTTGTATTTGAGATCCTGCGGAATCGAGCCGACGGTGGCGAACTGGAAAATAACGTTTTCCTCTCCGATGCTCGTGTTTCCCTCGATGACGACGTGCGCCTTGACGCGCGTGCCGCGGCCGATCTTGACCCCGGCGCCGATTATCGTGTACGGACCGACCTCGACATCGCGGTCGAGCTCCGCGCGGGAGTCGACGATAGCCGTCGGGTGGATTTTGCTCGTGACGGCCCGCATCCTACTCCCGCGGGACCTCCATCGCCGAGAGCTCCGCCTGCGCGGCCACCTTTCCGTCGACCGTCGCGGTGCCGCGCATTTTCCAGAATGACCCGCGGCGCTTGAGGCAGCAGATTTCGAGCTTGAGCTGATCGCCGGGTTCGACCGGCCTTTTGAACTTCACCTTGTCGAGCCCCGTCAGCAGAAAAATATTCTCGCCGTTGCCGCCGCCGCGCGAAACGTAGGCGAGAATCGCCGCTGCCTGCGCCATCGCTTCGCAGATGAGCACTCCCGGCATGACGGGGTGGCCGGGGAAGTGCCCCTGAAAAAAGTCCTCGTTGGCGGTCACGTTCTTGATGCCGACGATGCGGTCGCCATCGACCTCGACGATGCGGTCGATCAGCAGAAACGGGTACCGGTGCGGGATCCGCTTAGCGATTTCTCTGACGTCGAGCATGGCCTTTGACTCCCTTTTTGCCTCCCTGCGGTTTCGGGCCGAGGCGCCGCTTGATCTCGCGGACCTCATTCCACAGCTCCGGCAGGCGCGGCACGAGCGCCATCACTTTGATCCATTCCTGGTGCGGTCCCGCCTCGAGGGCGCCGGAAACGACCGCGCCCGGCGGAACGGCGCGCGCGATGCCGGACTTGGGCCCGACCTTCGCGCCGTCCCCGATCGATACGTGGTTCACGACGCCCGCCTGGCCGGCCAGGATCACGTCGTTGCCGATGCGGGTGCTGCCGGCGACGCCCGCCTGCGCGGCGATGATCGCGCGTTCGCCGACCACGACGTTGTGCGCGATCTGCACGAGATTATCGATTTTGGTGCCGCGGCCGATAATGGTCTTTCCCAACGTCGCGCGATCGATCGTGGCATTGGCGCCGATCTCAACGTCGTCGCCGATCTCGACGACGCCGACCTGCGGAATCTTCATGCGCGCCGCTCCCTCTCCGGCATAGCCGAAGCCGTCCGCGCCGACAACGACGCCTGCGTGCAGTACGACGCGGTCGCCGATGCGGCATTGCTCGCGCACGGTCACGTTCGGATGCAGCACGCACGCCGCGCCGACGGAGGCCCCCTCGCCTAAAAAGACGCCGGGAAAGAGAACTGTGCCGCGGCCGACCGAGACCCCTTCGCTAATATATACGAAAGGAAAGACCTTGACGCCGTCAGCGAGCTTTGCCGTCGAATGGACGCTCGCGAGCGGGCTCACGCCCGCGTCATAGCGGCTGGGCGGATTGATCAGCGCCAGGACTCTGGCAAAAGCGAGATACGGGTTGGCGACTTCAAGGTAGCCCCGGCCGCGGGGCGGAGCCGCCGTAGCCGCGCCGGCTCCGACGATAACGGCGCTCGCCTCGCAGCTTTTTAGATGGGTCGCATAGCGCGGGTTCGCCAGGAATGTGATGTCCCCGGGGCCGGCCTCCTCGATCGAGGCCGCTTTCCAAATTTCAGCGTTTCCGTCACCTATGACTTTGCCGCCAACGATTTCGGCCAGCTCGAAAAGGGTTTTTCGAACCGTTGTCACTTTCCCTTCGTTGGTGGAGCAGGCGCCTTCGCGCTGCCGCCGCCGCGGCTGTTGTAGAGTTCAATGACCTTGTTCGTGATGTCGGTCGCCTGGTCGCCGTAGAGCATCTGGTTCTTTTCCAGGATGAACGTGAACTTTTCGTTTCTGCCGATCTCCTGGATCACGCCCATCAGGTCTTTAAGGATGCCGTCCTGCGCCTCGCGCTGCTTGGCCTCGAGATCGTCCTGCAGATCACGCGCGTTCCGTTGATAGTTGACGATTCGTTTTTGCAGATCGCCCTCGATCCTGCGACGGTCGTCCTCTTTGAGGAGCGGCCCTTTTTTCTCGAAGTCGGCTTTCGCCTTCTCGATCTCCTGGCGCTCTCGGTTCATGTCCGCTTCGGCTTTCTTTACCTGCGCCGCGAGGCGGTCTTTCGCCGACTTGCCGACTTGAGATTCGTTGATGGCACGCTGGACGTCGATGATCCCGATCTTAACCTGCTGCCCCCAAGCGGGAACGGCTAAAAAAAGAAAAAGCGCGGCCGCAAATATCTTATACTTATACACCAATACCTCCGAAATTTCCGAGATTAGAAATGCTGCCCGCGATCAATTCCCCAGGGCGAAGCCGATTACAGACGTGTCGTCGTGCTTCTGCTTGTTTAGCGGGAAGCCGAATTCGACCCGCAGCGGCCCGAAAGGCGAGAGCCAGCGGCCCCCGGCACCGACCGAGCGGCGGAGATCGCTGAAGCGGAACGTATCGAACGCGTTGCCCATATCGAAGAAAGCGACGCCGCGAAGCCCGTACTGCTCCATGACCGGGAACGTCATTTCGACGTTTCCGACGGCCTGTTTGCTACCGCCGACGAGGACGCTGTCCGCGTGTGCGTTGAAGCCGACAGCACAGCCGTCGTTGGGGTTATCATTTCCCCCGTTCTTGATTCTCTTGCAGATGACGCGCGTCTCGCGCGGCGCGAGGCTCCTGTCGGTAAAGCCGCGGACCGAGTTGATGCCGCCGGCGAAATAGCGGTCGAACAGCGGCAGGTCGTGCGCGTCGCCTGTAAAGCCCAAGCCGTAGCCCAAGGTGCCGCCCAGGGCGAGCGTCCAGTTCCCCAGGCTCGTGCTCTTGATCAGCGGATAATAGTATTTGCCGGCGAAGTCGCTCTTGATGTAGCGGCTGTCGCCGCCGAGGCCGGCGAATTTGAAATTGGCGCTCGAATTCATGCCTTCGGTCGGGAAGAAGAAATGATCGCGGCTGTCGTAAGAAAGATTCGGGCCGATGCTGCTGGTCCAAATCGGGTCCTTGTCGCCGGCGAACGGATCGTGCGCCGTCATGGGCTTGCCGTTGACGACGACCTGCCCGCCGTCGATCACCTCGCCCCCGGTGTCAAAGCTGCCGAGCTTGCTGCGCAGAAGCTCATAGCCGAATCCGCCTTTGAGGTAATCCCAGAACCCGAGCGGCTGGTCGATCAGCATGCTGTCGCCGGGGTTATCAAACTTGCTGCGAATACCGAGCCATGGAATATTCAGCCGGCTCATCGGATAGGTGCCGCTTATATCGAAGCCGAGCTTGCGGACCGAGAAGTCGGTATAGGTCCGCTGCGTGTTGAAGGCGTCGAATCCGACGCCGAGCGGCGTATCGAGGAAATAAGGCTCGTTGAAGCTCGCGGTGAAATCCTGCCGCCGCGAGCCGAGGTCGGCGCTCAGATTGACCGATTGGCCGCGCCCGAAGAGGTTTTTCTCGTTAATGCCGGCGTTAAAGACGAAGGCGTCGCCGCTGCTGTAGCCTGCGCCCAGATTGAAGGATCCCGTCGGGCCTTCCTTGACGTCGACGAGCAGGTCGACGGTGTCGGGCTGATCGGTCTTCTTCGTGCTCATTTGCACGTCTTCGAAATAGCCCGTGCGCTGGAGCGCGCTGCGGCTCTGCTTGACCTTGTTCGCGGAATAAAGCTCCTGTTCGGCGGGCACGACCGAGCGGCGGACGACCTTGTCGCGCGTCTTGTTGTTGCCCTGGACCACCACGCGGTTGAAGTAAACGGGCGGCCCCTTGGTGATAATCAGCGCGATGTCGACGTTTTTCTCTTTCGGATTGATATTGGTGATCGGCTCGACCTGGGCGAAGGCAAAGCCTTTGTCGGCGTAAAGGTCGGAAAGATTGGAGATGTCCTCGCGCAAGCGGCTGCCGCGGAAGATCTGGCCCTGCGTGAGCTGCATCTTCTTCAGCAGCAGCTTGGGATCCTCGACCATGTCGCCGCCGATCTCGACCTTGCCGACTTTATACTGTTCGCCCTCGTCGACCCGGATGACGACCTCGATGCCCTGCTTGCCGTGGAGGATGACGGGCTCGGAGATCTTATGGTTGATGTAGCCGTGATCGTAATAGTGGGACGAGAGAACCGCCATGTCGTTGGATAGCGCGTCGTGGTCGAGCACGCCGCGATTGGTCACGAGCGAAAGGATGTTCTCCTCCTTGGTGCCCATGACCCCTCTCAGCTCTTTTTCGGAGAAGGCCTTGTTGCCCTGGAAGGTGATCTTTTTCACCAGCAGGCGCGAGCCCTCGTCGATGTCGACGGAGATAACCGCCTGGTTGTTCTCTATCGAGGCGATGTTGTACTCGACTTTTGCGTTGACGTAGCCCTGCTCGCTGTAGAGCTTCTTCACCTTCTCGACGCCCTCCCCGACCTTGTCGCGGTCGAGGATCGTGCGCGGCGAGATGCCGAAGGCGGTCTCGATCTTCTCCTTCGAGAGCTTGGAGTTGCCGAGGAACTTCACTTCTTTGACGTAGGGCTTTTCTTTGATGTTGTAGGTGAGAACGGCGTCGTCGGAGAGGTCCGCGCGCACGTCGTCGAAGAATCCCATGCGGTAGATCGACTTCACGTCGCGCTCGACGACCTCGGAGTCGAACGTATCGCCCGGACGCGCCTGAATATGAAGGCGGATGCCCTCTTCTTCGACCCGGATGTTGCCCTGGATTTTGACTTCTTTCAGCTTAGGAGGATCTTGAGCGCGAAGGGCGGGATTGAAAAAAGGCGAAAGCGCAAACACGAGAACGATCGAGAAAAAGAAAATAAAGTTGCGCGCCCTTCGCTGCATACGGACGGATCTCCTTCCGAGGAGACTTGCCGAGGGCCTTTTTCTAACAAATCCGCATATTTTTGTAAAGCCAAAAATCAGCCTTTAAGGTAGGGGGGTTGGGAGCCCCAAAAGGGGTATTTCGGTTGACCACCCTACGGGATATGCCCTTGACAGGGGAGTGGGAGGAGACTGCGGGACATCACCCACTGACCGGGCATCTCACCCGAACGGATGCAGCTTTCCCTCCCTCAACTCCATCTGCCGCCCGATCTTCTCGGCGAAGGCCCTGTTGTGGGTCGCGACGACCATCGCGATGCCGGACTCCTGATTGAGGTTGAAAAGCAGGTCCTGGATCTCTTCGCCCGTACCGGCGTCAAGGTCGCCGGTGGGCTCGTCGGCGAGGATAAGCTGGGGCGAGAGGATGACGGCGCGGGCGACGGCGACGCGCTGCTGCTCGCCGCCCGAAAGCTTCCCGGGCTGGTGGTTGACGCGCTCCTTGAGCCCCATTTTTTCCAGCAGCTTGAGCGCCGCCTTGCCGGCCTTTTCGCGCTCCCAGCCTTGGATCAAGGCCGGCAACATGACGTTCTCCAACGCGTTAAAGTCGGGCAGCAGGTAGTGGAACTGGAAGACGAATCCCACGTCGCGGTTGCGGAAGTCCGACAGCGTGTCCTCGTCGACGTTCGACAGATCCTTGCCGCGATAGAGGATGCGCCCGCTCGTCGGCTTGTCGAGCGTCCCTAAAAGATGCAGCAGCGTGCTCTTGCCGACGCCGGATTCGCCGACGATCGCGAGTCGATCGCCTTCGGCGAGGTCGAGATCGAGACCGCGGAGCACCTGGATCTCCGCGCCGGTGTCGAGGTACGTCTTGTGCAGGTCTCGGACCTCGAGGAGGCTATTCATAGCGGATGATCTCGACCGGATCCAATTTCGAGGCCTGGCGGGCGGGATAGATGCTCGCAAGCAGGCAGATCACAAACGACGCCGCCGCGACGAGCAGGAACGTGCTCGGGTACATTCGCACCGGCACGGTGGTGACGAGAAAAACCGGCGGCAGGTCGATGAACTTGTACTGCTGGATCAGCACGCAGATGATGTAGCCGATCAGAAGCCCGAGCGTCGTGCCGGTGCCGCCGATGATACACCCCTTGATGAGAAAGATGTTGCGCACGCTTCGCCGCTTCGCGCCCATCGATTGAAGGATCGCGATGTCGCGCCGCTTCTCCATGACGACCATGACGAGCGTCGAGATGATGTTGAAGGCGCCGACCAGGATCATCAGCAAGAGCACGAGAAAGTAGACGGTCTTTTCGAGCCTGAGCGCCGAGAAAAGGCTCGGCCAGCGCTTGGTCCAGTCCTCCGCGAAATAGGGAACGCCCTGGTTTGTGGCGGAGAGCTTCTGCTGGATAGTCCGCGCGATGTTCTCGGCCTGGTAGACGTCCTTCACGCGCGCCTCGATGCTCGTCACCGCGCCGGGAATGTCGAAGAAATTCTGCGCGTCGCGGAGGTTCATGTACATGAGCGTCGCGTCGTAGTCCTGCATCCCCGACTCGAAGACGGCGACGACGACGAAGCGGCGGATCTTCGGGATCATTCCCATGACCGTCGCCTGGCCCAGTGGCGAGACGATCTGCACGGGGTCGCCGATGCCGGCGCGGATCTGGTAGGCGAGCTTCGCACCCAGAATCACTCCCGGCAGCTCGACCGGACGGCCCTCGACCTCGACCGTGCGCGGCTTTTTCAAGTCCTGGAGCGTCCCGCCCCGAAGCGAGGACTCGATGTCGAGCACGCGGCTGGCGCGGTCGGGATCGATGCCGCGCACGACCGCGCCGGAGACGCGGCTCCCCGAGGTGAGCATCACCTGGCCTAAAATCGTCGGCGAGGCCGCGACGACGCCGGGCTCGCGCGCGACCTCCCGGGTCACGGCTTCGTAGTTCGTGATCGTGTCGCCCGCGCTCAAGACGGAAAGATGCGAATTGATGCCGAGCAGCCGGTCGCGCAGCGTCTCCTCGAAGCCGGTCATGACCGACATCACGACGATGAGCGTCATGACGCCGATCATGACGCCGAGAATAGAGATCACCGTGATGAGCGAGATGAAGCCCTGGCGCCGGCGCCCGCGCAGATAGCGGAGGCCGATGAAAAGTTCGTAGTTCATACGTTTGGATTCAAGATCGCGTTCGGCAGGCTCAGCGCTCCGGACGGAGCAGTGGAAAAAGGATCACGTCGCGGATCGACGCCGAGTCGGTAAAGAGCATGATAAGCCGGTCGATGCCGATCCCCTCTCCTCCCGCCGGCGGCATACCGTACTCCAGCGCGCGCACGTAGTCGTCGTCGACCGCCTGCGCCTCCTCGTCGCCCGCGCGGCGCGCCGCTGCCTGCTCTTCGAAGCGCGCGCGCTGGTCGGCGGGATCGTTCAGCTCGGAGAAGGCGTTCGCCAGCTCGCGCCCGCCGATGTAGAGCTCGAAGCGATCGACGAGCGCCGGGTTCTTCTCGCTCTTCCGCGCCAGCGGCGAGACCTCGAGCGGATAATCCATGATGAAGGTCGGCTGAATCAGATTCGGCTCGACCAGCCGTTCGAAGACCTCGATCAGGAGCTTGCCGTGCGGCAGCCCCGGCTCGACCTTGAGGCCCTTCGCGTCCGCTATCGCCTGCAATTTGCGCTGGTTGTCCACCTCGGCGCGCGAAGCGCCGGAGTGTTCCGCGACCGCGTCGGCGAGCGGCAGCCGCCGCCACGGCGGCGTCAAGTCGATCTCGTGTCCGCCGGATTGAATCTTGAGCGCGCCCGCGACCTCGTTGGCGATCGCCACGAAAAGCTCCTCGGTGAGCTTCATGAGATCGTGGTAGGTCGCGTACGCCTGGTAGAACTCCAGCATGGTGAATTCCGGATTGTGCCGCACCGAGATGCCCTCGTTGCGGAAGTTCCGGTTGAGCTCGAACACACGCTCCAGCCCGCCGACGAGCAGGCGCTTGAGGAACAATTCCGGCGCGACGCGCAGATACAGCTCCAGGTTGAGCGCGTTGTGATGCGTGATGAACGGCCGGGCCGCGGCGCCGCCGGCGATCGGCTGCATCATCGGCGTCTCGACCTCGAGAAAATCCCGCTCCTCGAAAAAGTGCCGGATGATGCGGATGACGCGCGAGCGCTTCTCGAACAGCGCCTTGACCTCGGAATTGACCATGAGGTCGACGTAGCGCTGGCGGTAGCGCGCCTCGACGTCGGCGAGGCCGTGCCACTTCTCGGGCAGCGGCCGCAGGCACTTCGCGAGAAGCTTCAGCCCCGCCGCCTCGATCGTCAGCTCCTTCGTCTTGGTGCGAAAGAGCTTTCCCCAGACGGCGACGATGTCGCCCAGATCGAGCTGCTCAAAAAGCTTGTAGGCCTCGTCTCCGACCCGGTCGCGACGCACATAGACTTGAATGCGCCCTTTGCGGTCCTGGAGATGGAAGAACGACGCCTTGCCGAACGAGCGAATCGCCATGATGCGCCCGGCGACGGAAAAATTCGCGGGCAATTCCGCGAGCCGCTCGTCGGGCAGCGCGCCGTACTCGGCGAGCAGGCCGGCGGATTGATGCTCGGGCTTGAAATCGTTCGGATAGAGCGGCGCCCCCGCGTCTTTCAGCTTCTGGAGCTTCTGCAGCCGCACCTCCATCTGTTCCGTCGTCTCGTCCATAGCTCCTTCACGCGCGCCCGCGCGAAAAAAATATCTTTCTACCTTACTATCGGGGAGCGTCTAATTCAATTCGCATGCGGGCGCAATGAATTGCGCCCCTACATATTCAATTGCCGGGATCCACGATTGATTTTGTAGGGGCGTGATTCATCCCGCCCTTCCGGTTGGATTTATCCGGCCAATCCCAGATTCGCGAAGATCGCTTGCACCGATCGCGCCTTGTTGAGGGAGTAAAAGTGTATTCCCGGCACGCCCGCGTCGAGGAGCCGGCGGCATTGCTCGGTCGCATACTCGATGCCGAGCTCGACGGCGGCCTCGTCGTCGCCGTCGACGCGCGCCAGACGCTCCTCCAGATGCGCGGGAATTTTCGCGCCGCAGAGCGCGGTGAAGCGCCGCACCTGCGCCGTCGAGAGGATCGGCAGCATGCCCGGCACGATCGGCACTTTGACGCCCAGACGCCTGAGATCGTCGGCAAACCGGAAAAAGTGATCATTATCGAAGAAGAGCTGGGTGATGACGACGTCCGCGCCCGCATCGACCTTCTCTTTCAAGTACAGCAGATCTTCTTCACGGCTCTTCGAGCGCGGATGCACCTCGGGAAAACCGGCGACGGCGATCGAGAAGCAGCGGTAGGCGAGGGCTTCCCGCACGAGCTCGATGGAGTGGCGGAAGCCGTCCGGATGCGGCTTCCAGTCCGTCACGCCCTGCGGCGGATCGCCGCTCAGCGCGATCAGATTCTCGATGCGCTTTTCCTTGAGCCGCTCGAGGACCGAGCGCACCTGGTCCTTCGACTGCCCGACGACGGTGAGATGGCACATGACTTCGAGGCCGCATTCGCGGTGAATGCGGTCGACGAGGTCGACCGTCCGCTCGCGCGTGCTGCCGCCGGCGCCGTAGGTGACCGAACAGAACGCGGGGCTCAGGCTCTTGAGCGAATCGATCTCCCGGAACAGGCTCTCGTCGCCTCTTTCGGTCTTCGGCGGGAAAAACTCGATCGAGAAGACTTTTCCCGGGCCGGTGTATATCTCCTTTAGCTTCACCGCCGCGTTCGGCTAGGACGCCGCTCCGGGTTTTTTCTGAGCCTCGGCGGGATCGCAGTCGGATCCGCGATTGGGCGTGATCAGCGGGCGCAGCCGCTCGTTGTGCTCGAGCCAGGCGTCGCGCACCGCGGCGGGAACCTGAAACTCTTCCAGCGTGTCCTGGAGAATTTTCAGCCGCCGCGCGAACTGCCCGCCCATGATCGGGTGCTTGGCGTGCGCGAGATCGAGCCGGCGGCCCGTGTACTCGACCGGCGCGCCCAGAAACCGCGCCGTCAGCTGGTATTCCATCTCCTTGATCCTGGCGCGGTCGGCGTTGCGAAAGAAAAATCCGATCATGCGGTCCTCGAACACACGGTCGATAAATACCGCAATGATCTCGCGCAGCTTCGTCTCTCCGCCGACTTGCTCGAAAAGCGTCCCGGGCATCGTAAAGCCTCGGCATGTCACGATACACGCCGCAGGCGCCGAATTCAATTCAATGTCGGCGGCGGCTCTTCGCGTCTTAACGACGCTTGAAGAGTGCTTCGGCTGGGCTCAGCACGAACGGAAATATTTTAGGCGATCAGCATTAATCCGTTCGCCCTGAGACTTGTCGAAGGGCTCCGATATAAATCATCCCCGATGATTGACCACGTGTTGCTCCTGTTATAAAGTGGGACAAATTTCGCGCCGGAGAAGCTCCACCGGTCCCGCCCGTGCCTGCTCCTACCCGGCAGTTCGTCCATGAGAGGTAGCATGAAAATCCGTCATATCGTCGCCGTCGCTTTGCTTTCGCTGCTGTTCCCCGCGAAAAGCGCGCTCGCGCAATTGTCGTTTCCAGCCTCGGCGACCACGAGCTACAAAACGGGCAGTGTCGATACGTCCAGCGGAATTACTCCATGCCCCGTTCCGGCCGCGAAAACATGTCTGACGCTCAGCACCCCGTCGTCGATCGCGGTCGGCGATTTCAACAACGACGGCAAGCTCGACCTCGCCGTCATCAACCAGGTGCCGGTCAAGGTCGGTTCCGAGTTCAAGTTCTATCTTTCCGTCCTGCTCGGAAACGGCGACGGCACCTTCAGCGATACGCCGATCCTGACAGAGACCGGCGGCGGCACGCCGTGCCCATCGAACGCCAATCTCGCCACATGCGACCGCGGCGTCGTCGGTCTAGCCGGCGATTTCAACGAGGACGGCAAAGATGATCTCGTCGTCATCTACTTCGGCAATCCGACCGGCAGCGGCGGCCCCGTGACTAACGGCAAGGTGGGATTATTCTTGAGCAACGGCGACGGGACTTTCGCCGCGCCGACATTTACCACCGTCGGTCTCGGCGCCATCAACGGCGCGGTCGGCCAGCTCACGTCAAGCGGCCACCTCGACGTCGTCGTAGTGAACCGCGAGGACACCCCGAACGGCTCGATTTCTGTTCTTCTGGGCAACGGCGGCGGCGGACTCTCCGTCGCGAACTGCGACGGCGCGACGACTACGGCGAATACCTGCGAGGTCGGAAAGAAGCCTTCGGCGGTCGCCATCGGCCAGTTCGACGCCGACGGCGTCGCCGACCTGGCCGTGACGAGCCTCACCGACTCCAAGGTGACGCTGTTAAAGGGCGACGGCGTCCACCCGGGTCAGTTTGCGCCATTCCCGACGCCGACCGCGGAAGTCACGCTGCAATCGATCCAAATCATCGCGGACGACTTCAACCGCGACGGCAAGACCGATCTCGCGGTGCTCAACCAGCAAACCAAGACGGTCTCCATGCTCTTCGGCAATGGCGACGGCACCTTTACAGAGCTGTCGAAGAAAACGCTGCTGCTGGGAAAAACTCCGGTCGGTATGGTGGCGGCCGACTTCGACGGCGACGGCACGCTCGACCTCGCCTTCGTCTTCTTCCCCGGCAAGCTTGCCGGCGTCTTCGCCGGCCGCGGCGACGGCACATTCAGCAACAAGCCGGAGCAACTAAAGGTGCCTGGCACGAGCACCGGCAATTTCGCGCTGGCCGCCTTCAACGTCAATCGTGATCCTGCCCCTCCCGACAACCCTCCTCCTCCTTGCAGTATCGTCGGTGCGGAATGCCATCTCGCGTTCGCTAACGGCACGATCGTGGTGTTTGAAAACCAGACACCGTTTCCGACCTCGGTCACCGTGACCGTAACCTCGCCGAACGGCGGCGAGACTTTCGCCGTGGGCTCGACGCAAACGATTACATGGGATACCGCTCTCGTTCCTCCGGATTTTCCCTTCGGCAACGCGGAGATTTCCCTCTCGACCGACAGCGGCGCGACTTTCAAGACGATCAAGACGACGCCGAACACGGGAACGTTCTTGTGGAAGGTGCCGAAAAGCTTGACCACCACCGGCCGCATCCGCGTGTGCAGCGCCAATTATCCCGGCCTCTGCGACATGAGCAATGCGGACTTCACGATTCAGTAGGCGGTGATGTTGCTGCAACCGCGGCGCGCAGCGGTTCGTAAAAAGTTCGTTAATTCTCCGCTTTCGACTTGAGGCCGCGCAAATCCAGCGCTATCATTTTCGAGCGATATGGATTCGTGGGATTTTCCACATTCGCATAGCCGCCGTCTTCCCGCTTAGACCTTGACGCCGAGCGCCTGCCGGGCGTCGTCGTCGCTGTCGCAAGCAAGGGACGATCGCCGGCACCGAGGCGCCATGCGGCCTTTTCGTTTCAGCCCAGCACTTCCTGAAGGATCGCCGGTAGCCGCCGGCGACGCGGCGATCTTGCTCGGCCTCGTGACGCTGGCCTACGCCGGAGCGCGGCTCGCGTTCGGCACGCCCGCGGTCATCGCGGGGCCCGAGATCTCGCTTGCTCCGGCCGCGCTTCCCTGGTACGCCCTGCTTTCCGTCGGACGCATGGCGGCGGCGTACGTTCTCTCGCTCGTGTTCAGCCTCTTCTACGGCTACGCCGCTGCGCGGAACCGCAGCGCGCGCGCCGTGCTCATGCCTCTGCTCGACGTGCTGCAAAGCGTGCCGATTCTTTCGTTCCTGCCCGTCGTGCTCCTCGGTTTGAGCGCGGTTCTGCCGCAGGCCGTCGCCGCGGAGATCGCCGCGATCGTGCTCATCTTCACCTCGCAGGCGTGGAACATGACGTTCAGCTTCTATCAATCGCTCACCACCCTTCCGACCGAGCTGCGCGAAGCGGCGGCGGTATTCCGCTTCAACCCGTGGCTGCGCTTGAAAACCGTCGAGCTGCCTTTCGCCGCCATCGGCCTTTTGTGGAACAGCATGATGAGCTGGTCGGGCGGCTGGTTTTTTTTGATGGCCTCGGAAATTTTCCACGTCGGCGCGCGCGACTTTCGTCTGCCCGGCCTCGGCGCCTATCTGCAAAGCGCGGCCAATGCCGGCGACCTTCCGGCCGTGATGCTGGGAGTTCTCACCCTGGTGGGAGTGATTCTGATGCTCGATCAATTTTTGTGGCGCCCGCTGATCGCCTGGAGCGAGCGTTTCAAAATGGACATGGTCGAGGGCGACGAGCCGCCGCGCTCGTGGTTTTTAGACCTGCTGTCGCATTCGCGTCTGCTGGAATTCTTCGGCGCGCGCGTGTGGCGCCCGTTCAGCGAACGGGTCGACCGGAGCTTTCAGCGCCGCGCGGGAGAATTCGTCGAACCGCCGGAGCCGTCCGAAGCGGGAATCTCCCGGCCGGCGATCGCAATCCTGATGGCCTTCGTGTTCGTCGCTTTATACGGAAGCTACCGGGCGGCCGACCTGCTGATTCAGCTCAACGCCGCCCAGTGGATGGAACTGGCGCAGGGAATCCTCGCCACATTTCTCCGCGTCAGCGTCGCGCTCGCGATCACGCTCGCATGGACGATTCCGGTCGGCGTCTTCATCGGGACGAACCGCCGTCTCACGGGAATACTCCAGCCGATCGTGCAGGTCGTCGCGTCGATCCCCGCGACGGCGCTGTTTCCGATCATCCTGCTCGCGCTGCTGAAAATTCCCGGCGGCCTCAACATCGCCGCCGTGCTGCTCATGCTGATGGGCACGCAATGGTATCTTTTGTTCAACGTCATCGCGGGCGCCGCGGCGATCCCGCAGGACCTGCGCTATACGACCGATCTGCTGCGGCTTAGCCGCGTCGACCGCTGGCGCACTCTCATTCTGCCCGCGCTGTTTCCTTACATCATCACGGGCTCGATCACCGCGAGCGGAGGCGCGTGGAACGCGAGCATCGTGGCCGAATACGTCGAGTTCGGCGGACTGACGCACGCCACGACCGGCGCCGGGGCGATGATCGCCCGCGCGACCGCCGCTAGCAACTACCCGCTCCTGCTCGCGTCGACGCTCGCGCTGATCTTCGCCGTCATCACGATCAACCGGACGTTCTGGCGGCGGCTTTATAAACTCGCCGAGCGGCGGTACCGAATGGAGTAAGGAGGATCGCGCATGTCGACCGCGGCAATGGAATCGGAAATCCTGCTCGACCTTCGCGGCGTCACGAAAGCCTATCGCCTGGAGACCAAAGAGTTCGTCGCCGTCAAGGATATCGATCTGCAAATCAAGCCGGACGAGTTCGTCTGCCTGCTCGGCCCGTCCGGGTGCGGCAAATCGACGCTGCTCAGGATCATCGCCGGGCTCAATTCCGCCACCTCAGGCACCGTCGCCTATCACGGCCGGCCGCTTCACGGCGTCAATCCGTATACGACGATCGTGTTCCAGACCTTCGCGCTGTATCCGTGGCTCACCGTGCAGCAAAACGTCGAGATCGCCCTCAAGGCGCGCGGCTTGCCTCCCGAGGCGCGCGCGGTAAAGGCGCTCAAGCTGATAGATACGGTCGGCCTCGACGGCTTCGAGTCCGCCTACCCGCGCGAACTTTCCGGCGGCATGCGCCAGAAGGTCGGCTTCGCCCGCGCCATGGCGGTCGAGCCCGAGCTCTTGTGCCTCGACGAGCCTTTCTCGGCGCTCGACGTGCTCTCGGCCGAGGCGCTGCGCGGCGAGCTGATGGAATTGTGGCTCAAGAAAAAAATCCCGACCAAGGCCATTCTGATGGTGACGCACAACATCGAGGAAGCGGTGCTGATGGCCGACCGCATCGTCATCATGGGCAAGGATCCCGGCCACATCGTGAGCGAGATACACGTTTCGCTGCGCCATCCGCGCCAGCGCAAGGACACCGCCTTCGGCAACCTCGTCGATAAGGTCTACGCAGCGGTCGCGGGCCATTCGATATCGAAAGAGGCGCAGCCGGGGGCGCTGCGCCCCCTGCCGGAGGCGCAGCTGGGGATGGTCGCGGGCCTGCTCGAGAAGCTCGTAGAGGAAGGCGGGCGCGTCGATCTCTCCCGCATGGGCAGCGACCTCGTGCTCGAGCTCGACGACCTCCTCCCGATCGTCGAGGCAGCCGGACTGCTGGGCTTCGTCGCCGTCGAAGAAGGCGATCTCATATTGACGCAGCTCGGCCGCGCCTACGCGGACGCGACGATTCTCGCGCGCAAAGCCATCCTCGCCGGGCGCGTGCTCCGGCTGCCGATCATCGCCTGGATTTACGAGACGCTGCAAAACGACGACGATTACCGCGTCGCCCGCGATTTCTTCGAGGACAAGCTGAGCGCCGATTTCGGCGACCGTGCGGAAAAACAGCTCGCTATCGCGATCGCTTGGGCGCGGCATGCGGAGCTTTTCGCGTACGACGACGATAGCGAGGAGCTGTACCTCGAGCGACAGCCCGGAGAGCAAACCGAGCAAAACTTCGCGCTCGCGGAGCTCTACGAAGCGTGGCCCGTGCTCTCGCCGCGCGAGCGCGTGGAAGGTTTCCGGCTGCTCCGTCACGAAGACGCCGAGGATTTCTTCGTCCACTTGAGCCCGCGGGACAAAGCGGAATTGCTCTCGCTGCTGCCGCCTGGAGAGCGGAAGTCGTGGCTCAGGCTGCCCGCCCCCGACGTGGCGCTGGAAGTCATCCAAGCGTTCCCACCGGAAGAGCGCGACGGCTTGCTCGCACTGCTCGACGACAAGACGCGCAGGGAAGTCAAAGGGTTGATGGAATATGCCGAGCGGCACACCGCCGGACGGATCAACCCGCGCTATGTCGCCTTGCGGCCCGACATGACGGTCGACGAAGCGATCAGTTTTCTCCGGCGCGACGCGCGCGACCGCGCGCAAACTACCTACTACGCCTACGTCGTGGATTCCGAAGAGCGAATCTTGGGCGCGGTTACCTTCCGCGATCTGCTGGTCGCGCCCGGCGGTAAGCCTGTCCGCGAAGTGATGCGGACCGAGGTCGTCACCGCCCCCGAAGACCTCGATCCGCAGGCGCTGAAGGAGCTTTTCGCCCGCTACAATCTGCAGGCGATCCCGATCGTCGACGCCACAAAATGCATCAAGCGGATCGCGACCAAGGAAGAGGCCGCGTGAGCAAGCGTCAAATCGCGTTCAACTCCGCGCCTTTTTTCTCCTAAGGGATTGGATGAATCGCGACCCGGTAAAAACCCGATTGGAAACCGTCTGAAAATGACCGTATATCACACTGATATGTCGATAGTATGGACGTGCATCTTTCACTGCTTCAACTGCAACGAAATGTTCATCGTCAACCGCGTGTCGGTTACGGAAATCTACGCCGCGCAGGCGTTTTTTCCCTGCCCGCATTGCGGCAGGACGGCGGCTTCGGACCATCCGCACCGCATGATCGATCTTTCCGTCGCGAACGTTCCGTTCCGCAGACTCCAAACCGGCGATGTCTGGCACTACAGCCAGTACTGCTCGGAATGGCCGATCGTCGAATATATCGAGATCGATTTTCCGCCCATTGGCGAAATCTGCAACGAGTGCCGGGCGCTCGTGCGCACTTGATTAACGCCACGGGTTCGCTCGACTCGCGCCGCTGCGGTAAAACCTGACTTCGACGCGCTCCAGCGTCGCAAGCCCTTCGGGAATCGCGCCGTCGATGACGGGCAAAAAATTCTCGATGTTTTCCCGCGTGTCGACGATTTCTATGACGACGGGGAGATCGGTCGAGAGTTGGAGTATCTTCGCGGTATGGACGCGGCTGTGCGCGCCGAACCCTTCGATACCGCGCAGCACCGTCGTCCCCGCCAATCCGCGCTCTTTCGCCTGCTTTACGATCCACTCGTAGAGCGGCGCGCCTTCGTGCTTGTCGCTTTCGCCAATGAAGATGCGCAGGAGGGAGCCTTCTTTGGGCAAGATCATGGAATCACCTCATATCAGGCGCGACAGAGCGTCTCCGATCCATACGGCCGCGAGGCCGAGACACAGTTGCAGCGCGACGTTCATCGACGCGGAGAAATGCTGCGCGTCCCGCGCGAGCGAATAGGTCTCGTAGGCGAATGACGAATAAGTCGTGAATCCTCCGATGATGCCGACGAACACGAACAGGCGCGCCTCGGAGCTGAACGACGAGCGGCTTTCGGCGAGACCCGCCAGAAAGCCGATGACGAGACATCCCGCGACGTTGACGGCGAGCGTGCCGTAGGGAAACCAGGGATTGTCCATGACCTTGTGCACCCAGGCGGTGACGAGGTAACGCAGCGCCGCGCCCAAGAAGCCCCCGGTCCCTACAAGTAAAAGTCGTAGCATCGTCCTGAAAAAACAAAACCCCTACCTCAATATTTGAAGTAGGGGTCATCAATCCGCCCTCGCGAATGGTTTAGCCGGCGAACCCCATCGCCTAGAAAATTTGACCTAGCTTAAACCGGCCCGGCTTCGTTTTCAAGCGCGTTTGCGGCAAACAGTTGGTCGCAGTTGAAGCTGCTACTGGGTAACAAGATTATTTCGAGGCGTGAAAAAAGTCCGGCCCCGCTTTATACGGAGCCCGGCCTTTTTCACTGGCTCGGCTGGTCCGTGAAGCGCGCTAACCGTTTTTGCACCCGTCGGTCGGCCGGGTCCGCGCACATGGGACAGAGTTCGTCGGCCGGCGGCACGTCGACGCACACGATATAAATTCGCGTCGGATATTCGGGACACTCGGGATTGAAGTGCCAAATCGCTCTCGCGCCGCGGCCAAATGTCTTGCGGTAGTTGATCCTAGTGTTCATCGAGAATGCCCTCCCCGCATCGCCATGGCCGTCAAACTTAAGCCGGCGGCCTGTGATGCACGTCAAAGCGGATCATCGGCGGATGCCTGCCCAGTTCCACATGCTAAATCAATCATAGTTGCAGCGGGCACGCCTGGGCAATCCGGTGTTTACCGGGGGTCAGGGGCCGGTGATTTCCGGATACGGGGCTAAAGAAGCGGGCTTAAGTCGATCCGGCCAATCTCGGCGATATTCTTGTCGCATTGCTCTGAAAGTATTTTGCCGATCTGGCGGCAGGCGGCGGCGTCGTCAAAAAGCAGGCAGCCGACGTAGCCGCCGTCGCGGTACTCTATGAACAAATAAATTCGGTTGTAGGGTCTAGTGCTGTCCGGCTGGCTGGGATCGGTTATGGCAACGTGGACTTCTTTCAGTGCGCCGACCTCGCCGATGGGATACTTATGCTCCCCTTTCCCGGTCCACATCCAGGTCGGGGGCCAGTTGAGCTGCCCCCGATAGGACATCAAGGGGTGATCGCGCAGCACGAATTTTGCTTACTCCCAAAGGGCGATCATGTCAATGGTTTCTGAGTGCGCTCATTCCTGCGATACGCCTTGATGATGATCCTAGCCAATGCCCAATTCCTCCAGCTTCCGATAAAGCGACGAGAGGCTGATGTCGAGGAGACGCGCCGCCTCTTTGCGGTCCTGCCCGGCCTGCTCGAGCACGCGCAGGATATGCTGCCGCTCGAATTGCCGCGTAGCTTCTTTGAGCGCCGGTGTGAACGGCGCATGCGCGTCGACCGCGCCCAACAGCGAGCGAGGCAGGTCTTTGGCGGTAATCCACATGCCGTCGGCCAGGATCATCGTATGCTCGATTACGTTATCGAGCTCGCGCACGTTGCCCTTCCAAGGGAGCGACGTCAAAAGGCGCACGACTTCCGGTTCGGCGCCCTTGAAATGCTTCTTGAGCTCGGGATTGTGCTTTCGGATCAAATAGTCGACCAGCTCCGGGATATCCTCCGGCCGCTCGCGCAGCGGCGGAATATGCAGCTCCATGATGTTCAGGCGGTAATAGAGGTCGTCGCGGAATCTCCCCTGCTCAACTTCTTCTTTGAGATTGCGGTTGGTCGCGGCGAGCACGCGCACGTCGATATGGCGCGGCGTGGTGTTGCCGATCGGCAGGATTTCCCGCGCTTCAAGCGCGCGCAGCAGTTTTACCTGGAGGTGCTGCGGAATCTCGCCGATCTCGTCCAGAAAGATCGTTCCGCCGCGCGCTTTCTCGAAGAGCCCCTCCTGGTTGGCGAAGGCGCCGGTGAACGAGCCTTTCATGTGGCCGAACAGCAGGCTCTCGAGCAGCGTCTCCGGCAGCGCGCCGCAGTTGACGGGCAGAAAGAGCTTGTCGCGGCGGTCGGAGAGCGCGTGGATCGCGTGCGCGATCAATTCCTTGCCGCTGCCGCTCTCGCCCGTGATCAGGACCGTCGCCTGCGTCGGCGCAACCTTCCTGACCGTTTCGAGCAGAGCCCCGAGGGCGCGGCTTTGGCCGACGATTTGCCCGAGATCGAAATCCGCCATGGAATAAAACGCCTGGGCTTGTTTTATCGATTGGGAAGAAAGTTTTCAAACTACGCAGCGAGGATGGAAGTATCTACAGGCGGTCGCCGGCCGCAAGGAGCGCCGGATCGGCGCAGAAGCGCCTGAGCGCGGCCTTGAGCTGCTGGCGCTGCACGCTCGCCGGCACGCCCAGGTTTTGCATCGTCTGCGCGATCTTGGGACCGCCGAGCTGGAGGAGCTTGCTATAGATCGTGTCGATTTCCGAGGTTTCGATATCAACCGCGATCTTGAACGCCTCGTCGACCGACAACGAGGGCGTCCCTTTCGCCAGATAGGCGGTCAGGTCGCGCCGCAGCCGGTCGGCGTTCTCGCGCGATATGGAGGGATCGAGCGTCTCGTCGTCGTAATTTTGGATCAGCGCTTTGCACGCCAACAGGATGTCCGCGTGCTGCTCTTCTTCGCCCGCCATTTCCCACCAGAAATCCCGCAGCCGGCCGTCCGACAAAAATAGGTGGGAAAAGCGGTAGTAAATCTTGGAGACGAGACGCTCGATGTCGGCGAATCGTTCGAGCGGGTCGAAGTCGTGAGCGTCCATTTTCACGCCTCCCGCAGCCGGTCGCGCAGGAATTCGAGCAGCTCGACGTGTTTTTCCGAGTCGCGGATCATCGATCGGAAGAGCAGGACGAAAAGATCGCGGTAGTAGCCTTTGCTCTCCTTGATGAGCGATCTATATTCGTTTATCCCCTCTCTTTCAATCGCGATGAAGTCTTCGGTCAGCGCGAGCAGCTTCTCCTTATCTGCTTTGAGATCGTAGAGGCCGCGGATAGCGTCGGCGCGGCTCGTCCATGTGAGATCGCCTTTCAGCGTGGACGCCATAGCGCGCGTAATCGCGTGATGCCTCTCCTCATCCGAGACGATCATCTGGAGCAGGAACTTGACCATCCCGTTGTCGGTCTTGTCCGCCACCGCCTTATACCGTTTGAGAAACTTCCCCTCCTGATATTCATGCGCCTCGAACTCGTTGACGAGCCTTTCGACCTCTGAAATCTCCGTCGTCTCGGGTTCAGCCCCTGTCATCATCGCGTAGATCTCGGGGATGGGTTCCATTGCATTTCTCCTTTCCCGCGGGCGGCGTTGGCGCCGCCCGCGTCCAAATTCATTGCTCAGGCTACGATCTCATCATCACTTCGCGCATGGAAAAGCCGTCCCGGCTTCCACGGCGTCCCGAGCGCGGGCAGCAGCCAGCGGTCGAGGCCGATCCAGCCCGCGGTCCTCCAGGCGAGCACGAGCCAGGTGGCGATCGCGAAAAGCAGACCGTTGGTCGACGCCGACCCGGCCATGATGAAATTCCAGTTCATGAACCCGCCGAAGAACGCGGCGACCGCCGTGAAGGCGCCCAAGACGAGCGCAACGCCGATCAAGATCTCGCTGAAGACGACGACCTTCGAGAACCATGTATAGGCGCCGCTGTCGAGCAGGTACTGAATGAACGAGCGGTACCACTCCACGGCGATGACCGGCTTGGGCGTCATCTGCACCCCCTTCTCCCAATATTTCTGCAGAGCGGCTCCGGTCCCGATCCATGCCGGATCATGATACTTATGCAGACCCGCCTCCAGCCATTCCCAGCCGAGAAAAATTCTTAGCGGCAGCCAAAGCCACGCGAGCCGGGTGTCTCCGAATAGAAATCTAGCGAGCGGCGGTTCTTCGAAAACGACGGTTTCGTGATCTTTTGCCATAGTAGGCTCCCTTCCGTTTTGGGTCTCGCCAAGATCTATCAGCAAGGCGCGTGCCGCGGAAAAAGTCGAGGAAAGCCGGTCTCCAGGCGCATTTTCTCGGCTCTTTGGGTCGCAGAAACGAGAACGGGGACGCTGCGGCTTTCTCAATTTTAAGAAAAAATACCGGCCGGCAAGAAAATCCCGCTCGATATCACAAGAATTTTCCGTGGCATGGATTCTGCGAAGCTGGCATTCAGCCGCAGAAACTTTTTAGAGAAATTCTACCCACGGAGGACACGATGGAGAAAATCAATACATTCGACGACTGGGCTGACCTATTCAAGAAATGGCAGAAGGACATCGGCTTCGACAGCTCGCTCGTCAAGGATTACAAGTTCGACGCGATCTACGACGAAGGCACGCACGCGGAAATCGAGTTCGGTGAGTTCGCCGGCGGAAGAAAATGGGACAACGTCCTGCAGATCCCGACGCAGGACATGCGCGACGCGCTGCTGCATCTGATCGTCTACCAGGGCGACACCGAGTTCGCCTCCTCCGAGCAGCAGCGGAGCCTTATCAACACCGCACCCACGACGCACGATCTCGCGTGCCTGCTGCGCGTCATGCGCGAAGAGATGCGGCACGGCTGGCAGATGAGCCATTTGCTCGTGACGCACTTCGGCGCCGACGGCAGACTCGAAGCGCGAAAGCTGCTCGAGCGCCGCGCCTACGAGGGAAGCCGGCTCCTCGGCGCGTTCAACCAGCCGGTCGACAACTGGCTCGACTTCTTCACCTACACCTGCTTCATCGACCGCGACGGAAAGTTCCAGCTCACCATGCTCAACCGCTCGGCCTTCGCGCCGCTGTCGCGCAGCATGGGTCCGATGCTGAGGGAAGAGGCGTTTCATCTCTTCACCGGGCAGAGCGGGCTGCAACGCGTCGTGAGAGCGGGGAAAATTCCGGTCGAGATTATCCAGAAATACCTCAACAAGTGGCTCTCGACCGGCTACGACCTCTTCGGCAAAGACCGCTCGACGTCCGCGGCGCGCTTCTACCGTTGGGGCTTCAAAGGACGGTTCGACGAAGCGACGGCGAAGGCGCCGCCCGCGGATATGGACCGGGTCAACGAAGAAGCGCGCGGCCAATATTACAACGAGGACCGAGAGATCATCGCCGGCTTGAATAGCTTGCTGCCGGGCGGCGGAGCGAAGCTCCGGGCGCCGAGCATCAAATTCAACCGCAAGATCGGCGACTACGCCGAGCGGACTTTCAGCGTCGACGGCGAGCCGCTGTCGGCCGCCGAATATCAAGCGCACTTGAAACGGGTTCTGCCGGGTCCCGCGGACTTCGAAAAGCTCCGCGCTATTTTCGCCGACGCCGACTGGCTTGCGGGCGGAAATGCCTAGGCGACGGGAGGACTTATGGTCTTTACGACACGATTAAAATTCATCACGGCGGCTGCGGTCGCCGCCGCCGTCGTCGGCGGCTGGTGGATCGCCGCCGCTTCGAAAGAAAAAGTGCAGCCCGTCAAGGAATTCTACTTGGACGTGAGCGAGTTCGAGCATGAATTCTATCCCGGCGGGCCGAAGGTTATGGTGTGGGGCTTCAACCATCAGATTCCCGGCCCGACGCTCAGAGTGACCGAGGGCGACCGCGTGCGCGTGCACCTGATCAATCGGCATACGTCGAATCATACGCTGCACTTTCACGGGCTCAATGTGCCGAACGAGATGGACGGCGTAGCCTACGGCCCGATGCATCATCTCGAAGTCGAGCCCGGCCAGACGCACGTATACGAGTTCACGGCCGATCCGCCCGGCACGCACATGTATCACTGCCATGTGAACTCGCCGCAGCACATCGACATGGGCATGTCGGGCGTCGTCATCGTCGAGCCCAAGGACAAGCGCAACGAGCCGAAAGTCGACAAAGAGGAGGTAATGCTGCTGGACGATTGGTACGTCAACGACAAAGGCCTCCAGGAGCCGATGGCGCACCCGGCGATGATCCACGATGCGAACTATTTCACCATCAACGGCAAATCGTTTCCCGCCACCGAGCCGATCAAGCTCAAGGAAGGCGAAAAGGTCCGCGTGCGCATGGTGAACGTCAGCTACGAAACGCATTCGATGCATCTGCACGGCCAAAGCTTCGTGGTAACGCACAAGGACGGCCGCCCGATTAAGAACCCGCAGGAGCAGGATACCGTTCTGATCGGACCCGGCGAGCGTTACGATCTCGTCTTCACGGCGAACCGACCTGGCCTGTGGCTTTTTCACTGCCACGTCGTGCCGCACGTCACCAACGACGGCGCCTATCCCGGCGGCCTACTCGTTCCGGTGATAACCGAGCCGAAAAATCCGCCGGCGGCGAACAAATCGGAACACCACGCTTTGGTCCGTGATTAATTCCGTTCGTCAGCCGCCGGTTCAAGCCGCGCGGTCATCGGCCGGACCGGGGCCGCGCGCCCATCGATGAAGAGCGGCTTTCCCCGGCGCCCGGCTCACGTCCACATTAGCGACGTGAGCATGAATGAAATCTGATCGGCCAATTCATCGATGAGCGGCGCCCATGCGCCGTACGTCCATGCACGCGCTTTTTCCGCGGCGCGCGCCGGCGCGGGAACCGCGGCCTCCGCGGGGACGCTGATCAACAGGCTGGAGCGCGTGCGCCGGAAATCGCGGCTCGGATAGCTGTCGGGAAAATCGACGATCCGGCAGTCCAGCGCGTGCGCGGTCAAAGCGCTTTTGAGCCTTTTCAAATCGTACTCGAGCAGCACGATGGGGTCGCGCCGGCTGATGCCGGTCAGGCGCCGCAAAACTTTGCGAGCGTGCTCGGGCAGCGCATGCGCGGCGAGCAAGCGCATCTTCTCGACCACTCCGGCCGTCTGCCATAGCTCGCCGAAGGCCGCGGCGCCCTTGGCCGTGTCCGGAACGCTGGCGATTAAAACCTGCCCGCCGGGCCGGCAGACGCGGACGATTTCGTTGATCATGCGGATACCGTCTTCACGGCCGGCGAGCACGTGAATGACGGCGCAGCAATACGCTTTCGAAAAGGTCTCCGATCGATAAGGAAGACTGCGCCCGTCGGCGGCGGCGAAAGCGCCGGGCCGGCCCGCCGCGGTTGCGACCGCGCCGCGCGGCGCGTCGATGAGCAGACCGGGCATGAAGTCGGTGCCTGCGAACGCCGCGCAGCGCGGCGCGACGAAGCGGCTCACCATGGCGCTGTCGCATCCGACGTCGAGCACGACGTCTTTCGCCGGATCGAGATCGAGCGCCGTGGAGATGAAATCGGCGGTAGCGCGAAAATATTCCGGCGGCATCGCGTGGAAGCCGGTGGAACGCTGGGGCAGCGGCCGGTTGAGCCAGTCCTGGAACCACGCGCGCGACTTTTCGGCGCGCAGCTGCCGCTCCGTGCGCTCGGACGGCGAGAACGACCGCGGCAGCAGCAGCGGAAGCGCCGGCCGCCGGTCGCCGAAGACGACCGTGCGGCCGCCGCGCGGCTTGAAATAGGCGACTTTGCCCACGCTCCGCTGCAGCCGCGCCGCCGCGCGCAGCCCGACGGGATTATCGCCGCGGACATAGGAGTAGGCGCGCTTGTAGCCGGCGGAGCGGAGCCAGCGAAAGATGTGCGTGCGTACGGCGGCGTCGACGCCGCGCCCGCGCGCGTCCGGCCGCGTGTAGCCGTCGTAGAAATAGGCTTCGCCCGGCCACAGGACGAGTTCCATGTCCAACTCCGGGATCTCCGCCGCCGCCGTGGCGACCCAGCGGCAATGCGCGACCCTGCCCTCGCTGTCGACCGCGACGAAGCATCGATCGCCGCGGGCGAAGCGCTCGGCGACCATGGCCGCGCCGAGCGACGGCCTTCCGTCGACGATCAGCG
>DATFWH010000421.1:0-2329 GCA_035259465.1 Binatia bacterium | reverse complement strand
TCGCGATCGGGACGCTCACCGACAGCTACATCACCACGGCGAAAAAAGCCGGCGCGCCGATCGTCCACGCCGATAAGATCGAGCCCGTCGTCTCGCCCGCATACAACGCGGGGGTGCCCAAAGGAGCGGCGCATCCGAATGCCGGCGCGCTGTTCGCCGTCTTCCTGACGACGGCGGAAGGGCAAAATCTTTGGGAGCAGTACGGCGGACAGACCTCCGCGTTTATTCCCGGAACGACCGCGTACAAATACGCGCAAGGGAAAAACGTTCTCTACATGAAGCCGGAGCAGGCGGAGATGATCGACCGCCTCTCGACCGAGTACGGCAAGATTCTCGGCTTGAATAATTGAGGGCAAGCATGAAGCATTGTGTCTCTTTCGTCCTGATCGCTGCGTTGCTGATGACGGCCGGGCCGGCCTTCGCCGCGCCGATCGACGATCTCGTCGCCGCGGCGAAAAAAGAGGGCGGCGCGTTCGAATTCTACGCGCCGTCGACGCTGACGCCGCTGGGCGCGCAGGCGCTTAACGCCGCTTTCAACAAGAAGTACGGCCTCAACGTCAAGCTGCAATATAACCCGTCGGGCAACATGACGCGCGACATCGGCAAGATCGTCGGCCTCTCGGCGGGCGGCACGCCGCCGGAGTGGGATCTGATGGTCGTCACCGACGCGCACCACGCAACGCTGTGGCTCCGAAAGCTGCACCAGGAGTTCGACTACAAGTCGATCGGCGTCGATCCCAAAGCCGTCATGTTCGACAACGGCGCGGTGAGCTTCGCCAACCAGTTCGTGCTTCCCGCGTACAACAAGCAGCTCGTGGCGGCGAAGGATGTGCCCAAGCGCTGGGAAGACCTCCTGGATCCCAAGTGGAAGGGCAAGATCGGCATCTCGACCGCGACGCACCATTACGGCCGTCTCGCCGCCGGCGCCTGGGGCGAGGAGAAGACGACGCAGTTCGTCAAGGCGCTCACCAAGCAAGATTTGATGCTCGGGCGCCTGGGCGAGATCTACAGTCGCCTGCTCCTCGGCGAGATCGTCGTCGCCGCCTCGCTCAGCGACAGCGAGCTCAAGTCCGAAAAGAACAAAAACGCACCGGTCGTGTTCGCCGAGGCGGTCTCGCCGCTGATCGCGCCGGGCTACAACGCGGGCGTGCCCAAAGGCGCGCTGCATCCGAAGACCGCACACCTTTTCGCCGCGTATTTGACGACGCCCGAGGCGCAGAAGATTTGGGAAAAATACGCCGGGCAGAGCTCCGCGCTGATCCCGGGCACCAACGCTTATAAATACGTGCAGGGAAAAAAGGTCGTCTATATGTCGCAGGATCAGGCCGAGACCGTCGACCGCCTGTCGCGCGAGTACGGAAAAATTCTCGGCCTTTCCGGATTGTAAGCTTCAGCGCACGTGAGCACAGCAACCGACGCCGCCGCCGCGCGTCCCGCGGTGGAAGTCAAAGTCTCCGGCACGGGCTTCTTCGCCGGCGGTCTGGCGGCGCTGCTTCTCGTCATGATCGGAGCGCCGCTCGCGATGGTGGTGCTCATGAGCCTGCGCATCGGCTTCCCCGGCGAGGGCGGCCCGCTCACGCTGGCGAACTTCGCCGCCGTCTACAGCAACCCCGGCACTTATAAGGTTCTCGCGAACACGCTGCTGTTCGCCACCGGCACGGTGGTCGTGACGCTCGTGTTCGCCGTGCCGCTCGTCTGGCTGCTCATGCGCACGGACATGCCGCTCAAGGGGACGGTCTATGTCCTCATGACGGTGGGCATTCTGATTCCCGTCTTTCTCCGCACGATCGCATGGATTCTGCTATTGAGCCCGCGCATCGGCCTCGTCAATCAATGGGCGCGCCAGCTCTTCGGCTTGGAGCAGCCGCTGCTGAGCCTCTACAACATTCCCGGCATGGCCTTTATCCAGGGCGTCTCGTTCGTGCCGTCGGCGTTTTTCATGCTCGCCGCGGCCTACCGCACCATGGACCCCGCGCTCGAAGAGGCGGCGTATACCTCGGGCGTGAGCAAGCTGCAGACGTTTCTCCGCATCAACGTGCCGATCACGCTGCCGGCGATCGCCGGCGTGATGGTCTATCTTTTCATGACGGCGATCGCCGTCTTCGAAGTTCCGGCGATTATCGGCTTCCCGGCGCGCATCATCGTCTTGAGCGCGCTGATCTTCACCTCGACGAATCCGCCGACGGGCCTCCCCAACTACGGCCAGGCCGGCGCCTACGGCGCGATCATGCTCGCCGCGGGACTCATCCTCGCTTATTTCTATGTGCGCCTAGTCCAGCACGGAAAAAAATACACGGTCATCACCGGGCGCGGCTACCGCCCGCGCGAG
>DATFWH010000420.1:0-14796 GCA_035259465.1 Binatia bacterium | reverse complement strand
TATCGCCGGAAGTCGTACATGGAGCCGGAGACTAGGCTGATGCTCGCCGTGCTCGAGGATGCCGTGGCATGCTATCAGAAGTATGTCCTGGCGCACGACGAGCGCGGAGCCGAGCTTTTCCAGGACGCCGAGGCTTGGGTGATGCAGGAAGATCACACATGGCTGTTCTCGTTCGACAATATCTGCGAGTCGCTCGGCATCAATCCGGCCTACATGCGCGACGGGCTGGTCCGCTGGAAGCGCGTGGCGTTGGAGAAGCAGCCGAGTACGAAATTCCATGAGATCGGCCAGCGTAAAGCGGTCAAAGAAACCCGCCAGCCGCACGACGCGGAAGAGCGCCTGTTGAAAGCCGCGGGCGACTGAGTCTACCACGCGCGCGAAAAAGGCGGCGGGGCCGAAGGGTCCGCCGCCTTTTTTGTTTCTTCTCCTTGCCGTGCCGGCGGAAATCAGTGTATAAAAAAACTTCCCTCCATCGATGCCCTCGCCGAGAGAAAAGAAGCTTAGAAAGCTCAACAGACCCCCAAAGCGCGGTCCGGTTACCGTAGCTTTCGATGGGTTTCGATACCGCGTGGGCGAATATAGCCTTCGCGCCTTTGTCAATGTGTTGCCGCGGCTTCCCGCAGGCATGCTTTCCGGATTGACCGCCGCGGCGACCGGGGCGACATTCGGCATGCTGTGGCGCTATCGCAGCCGTATGGAAATGAATATCGCGCTCGCGATGGGGTCCGAGCTGCCATCGCACAGTGAGCGTATAGCGGTAATTCGCCGGGCATGGAGAAATTTTGCCCAATGTATTCTCGAGACCACGCGTTTGATGCACTCGCCGAAAGAGCGGATCGTCGCGGCGGTTGCGATCGATGGTGAGGAACATCTCAAGCGCGCGCTCGCCAAAAACAAGGGCGTTATTGCGCTGAGCGCGCATCTCGGCAATTTCACCATCCTCGGCCCGCGTCTGGCGGCCGCCGGCTACGCATTCACGGCGCTGATCAAACAGCCGCGCGACCGGCGCTTCGCCGACCTGATGGACGGCTACCGGGCTCGCGTGGGCGTGGGGACGATCTCGGCCAAGCCGCGGCGCGAGGCCGCGCGCGGCATCCTCAAAGCATTGCGGTCGAACCGGATCGTGCTGCTCATTTCGGACGAGTTCAAATCGGGCGGCGTGCCGGTCGAATTTTTCGGCGTTCAGTCGCTCGCGCCGCGCGGCCCGGCGACGCTGGCGCTTCGGACCGGCGCGGCCATCGTGCCGATGTACGTGACGCGCGATGCCGTCGATCGGCTTACGCTGCACATCGATCCCGAGATCGCGCTGATCGCAACCGGCGATATGGAAGCCGACGTGGCCGCGAATACCCTTGTTTTTACGAGGCATTTGGAAACGATGATCCGGCGGTATCCGGATCAGTGGAATTGGCTGGGTTTCAAGCGCGCGGACGGCAAAATCGAGAAACGCGAGTTAAAAACCGCGGGCTTGGAAGAGTCCAGGGCTTAGGCTCGCAACGCGGCGTTGCACGTGTTTACGCGCTCCATTATAGTAAAAAATTGATGATTCAAAGGCGCAAAACCCGGCAAATCCGGCTCGGTAATCTCAAGGTTGGCGGCGATGCCCCGATCACCGTCCAGTCGATGACGAAGACCGACACCCGCGACGCGCGCGCCACGCGCGACCAGATCTGGGCCTTGGAGGCGGCGGGCTGCGACATTGTGCGCGTCGCCGTTCCGGTGCGCGAGGCAGCGGAAAAGCTCGGCGAGATCAAGAGCCGCATTCGCATCCCGCTCGTCGCCGACATCCATTTCAATTACAAGCTGGCGCTCATCGCGCTCCAGCAGGGCGTGGACGGCCTCCGGCTCAATCCCGGCAACATCGGCGAGCGCTGGTGCGTCGAGGAGGTGGTCAAGCTCGCCGCCGAGCGCAGGATACCGATCCGCATCGGCGTCAACGGCGGCTCGCTGGAGAAGGACCTGCTGAAAAAATACGGCGGCCCGAGCGTCGAGGGTATGGTCGAGAGCGCGCTCCGGCATATCCACATTCTCGAAGACCTGAACTACCCCGAGATCAAAGTCTCGCTCAAGGCCTCCGACCCTCTCATGATGATTGAGGCGTACCGCATGCTGGCGGAAAAAGTCGATTACCCTTTTCATCTGGGCGTCACCGAGGCGGGAACGCCGGGGATCGGCACGATCAAATCCGCCGTGGGCATCGGTACGCTGCTCGCCGAGGGCATCGGCGACACGATCCGCGTCTCGCTCTCCGCCGACCCGGTCGAAGAGGTGCGCGTCGGGCTGGAAATTTTGAAAGCGCTCGGACTGCGCAAGCATGGGATGACCTTCGTCGCGTGCCCCTCGTGCGGCCGCGCCGATGTCGACCTCATCGCGCTCGCGAAGAAGGTTGAAGAGCGCATGGCGCCGTACTCGAACAAAGACATTCACGTCGCAGTCATGGGCTGCGAGGTAAACGGCCCCGGCGAGGCGCGCGCCGCCGAGCTCGGCGTCGCCGGCGGCAAGGGGATCGGCCTCATCTTCAAGAAGGGCGAGGTGATCCGTAAAGTCCCCGAGGTTCAGATCGTCGACGCGCTGATGGAAGAGGTCGAAAAGCTCGTGGCTGAGAAGGAGGCGGCGACGGCGGCTGCTCCCCAAGACTGATTCCGTCCGCCTAAAAACTCACCGTGCGCTGGACCCGAACTCTTATCCCCACACTCAAGGAGGACCCAGCCGACGCCGAGGTCATGAGCCACAAGCTCCTCGTCCGCGCCGGCATGATCCGCCAGCTGAGCCGCGGCATATACGATTACCTGCCGCTCGCGCTGCGATCGTTAAAGAAAATCGAGACGATCGTGCGCGAGGAGATGGACCGCGCCGGCGCGCAGGAACTCCTCCTGCCGATCGCTTCGCCCGCCGAGCTGTGGCAGGAGAGCGGCCGTTGGGACGTCTACGGCAAGGAGCTCGTCCGCTTCAAGGACCGCCACGAGCGCGATTTCTGCCTCGGCCCGACGCACGAAGAGGTCATCACCGATCTCGTCCGCCGCGTCGTGCGCTCGTACCGCGAGCTGCCGTTCAACCTCTATCAGATTCAGACCAAGTTTCGCGACGAGGTGCGTCCGCGCTTCGGCCTCATGCGTGGGCGCGAGTTCATCATGAAGGACGCTTACAGCTTCCATCCGACAGTGGAGGACTGCCGGCGCGAATACCAGAACATGTTCGAGACCTACCGGCGCATCTTCACGCGCATGGGACTCAAGTTCCGCCCGGTCGAGGCCGACACCGGCGCGATCGGCGGCAGCTTGTCGCACGAGTTCCAGGTGCTGGCGGAGTCCGGCGAGGACGCGATCGCGAGCTGCGACCGCTGCGATTACGCCGCCAACGTTCAAAAGGCCGAGGTCAGAGCTCGGCCGCATTCCGGACGCGACATCAAGGAACCCACGGCGGCGCATCGACAAGTCGCGACGCCGGCGAAGAAGACCGTCGCGGAAGTCTCGGAATTTCTCGGGCTGCCGCCGGACCGTTTCATCAAGACGATGGTCTATAAAGCGGACGGCGAGCTCGTCGCGGTTTTGGTCCGCGGCGACCACGAGATCAACGAAGTGAAGCTGAAAGACGCGCTCCGCGCCGAAGGGCTCGCGCTCGCGAGCGAGGCCGAGGTGGAAAAGGCGACGCGCGTCCCGACCGGCTTTCTCGGACCGATCGGGCTTAAGCTGCGCACGATCGCCGATCACGCGATCCAGGGCATGCGCGGCGCCGTGACCGGCGCGAACGCGGCCGACGCGCATTTCGTCGACGTCGATCAGGAGCGCGAGTTCACACCCGCGGCGTTTGTCGATCTCCGCGCCGCCGCAGCGGGCGACCCGTGCCCGCGCTGCGAGGGCGGCAAGCTGGAAATCCATCGCGGCATCGAGGTGGGGCAGGTGTTCTATCTCGGAACGAAATACAGCGCGAAAATGGGCGCAACCTATCTCGACCCAGAAGGGCGCGAGCAGCCGATCGAGATGGGCTGCTACGGCATCGGCGTCTCGCGGCTCCTCGCCGCCGCGATCGAGCAGAATCACGACGCCAACGGCATCATCTGGCCCTTCGCGATCGCGCCTTTCGAGGTATTGCTGCTGCCGATCAATTATCTCGATGAGAGAATCCGCGGCGCGGCCGACCGCCTTTACGAAGAGCTCCGCGCGCGCAAGGTCGACGCGCTGCTCGACGATCGCGACGAGCGGCCGGGCGTCAAATTCAAGGACGCGGACTTGATCGGCGTCCCGCTGCGCATTACTCTTGGCGCCAAGGGTCTAGACAAGGGCTGCGTCGAGATGCGCCGCCGGCGCGATGGTTCGGTGGAGGAAATACCGATCGATCAGGCCGCCGACAAGATACGCGACACGATCGCCGCAGGGCTTGGCTCCGCGGCGTGAGGTTTTCATGCCCTCCAATCTTCAGCTGGTCCGCCCGCCGCTCTCGATGCGCGAGCGGCTGATCGTCGCGCTCGACGTCGACGATCTCGCCGCCGCGAAGACCGCGATCAAAACGCTCGCGGGCCACGTCGGCATGTTCAAGGTCGGCAAGCAGCTTTTCACCCATGCGGGGCCGCAGGCGGTGAAGCTGATTCACGATCTCGGCGGCGAAGTCTTTCTCGATCTCAAGTTCCACGACATTCCGACGACCGTCGCCAAAGCGGCGATCGCCGCGACGCGCCTCGGCGTCAAGATGTTCAACGTGCACGCCTCGGGCAGCCTTGAGATGATGCGGCTCACCGTGCGTGAGGTGAACCGCGTCTGCCGGCAGGAGTCGCTCCGGCGGCCGATTCTTCTCGCGGTGACCGTGCTCACCAGCTTGAACGAAAACGATCTCAAGCAGCTCGGAATCGCCGGCGAGGTCGGCGATCAGGTCGTGCGGCTCGCGCGCTTGAGCCAGCAGGCGGGCATGGACGGCGTCGTCGCCGCGCCGCACGAAGTCGCCGAGATTCGCGCCGCCTGCGGCCGCGGCTTCATGATCGTGACGCCGGGCATCCGGCCGGAAAAAACCAGCCATGACGATCAGAAGCGCGTCATGACGCCGGCGGAGGCGGTCCGCGCCGGAGTCGACTACATCGTCGTCGGCCGTCCCGTCATGGAGGCGAAGGAGCCCGCGCGCGCCGCGCGCGAGATCATCGACGAGATGGAGCGAAGCGGCGCGAAAGTCATCGTCTAAGGGGCGCTTTTTATGGCAGCATTCACCCTGCATCTGGCATTCAATCCGGCGGCGAACACCAAGGCGCTGTTCGACGGCACGGTCGGCGTCAAAAATGCCGAGCTCAAGCTCGAGTCGCAATTCGCCGAGGGCTTGGACAACGTCGGCGCGCGGCATCGGAAGATCATCGCAGGCGAGTTCGACGGCGGCGAGCTTTCGATCTCGTCATTCATCCTCGCGCGCCAGCGCGGCATGAAGCTGCGCGGGCTGCCCGTGTTCCTCTCGCGCAAGTTTCGCCACCGCTGCATGTATTTCTCCGCCGCCTCGCCGCTGAAAGACCCGTCCGGGCTTTCCGGCAAGAAGATCACGGTGCACCGCTACAACGCGACCACGCCGGTGTGGCTCAAAGGCATTTTGCAGAACGAATACGGCGTGAAGCCGGCGAGCGTCGAGTGGATCGTCGCCGAGCCGGATATCGCCGAGGAATCGCTGCGCCCGCCGCCGCCGGAGATCCGCGTCCGGCTCGTTTCCGAGCCGCAGACGCGCGAGCACGCGATCGAATTGGTCGAGCGCGGCGAGATCGACGCGGCGCTGGAGCCCTACGACGCGCTCGCCACGAACCCGAAGCTCCGCCGCATGTTCCCAGACCACCGCCGCGCCGAGGAGGATTTCTTCCGGCGCAACGCCGTGTTTCCGATCAATCATTTGTTCGTCCTCAAAGAGGAGGTCGCCGCGCGTCATCCCGGCGTCGTCGGAGACATTCTCGATGCCTTCAAGCGCGCCGAAGCCGCCGCCGACCGCTACCGCGGCGACAAGCAAAAAGAGGAAGCCGCGTGGGAGTGCAAAGTCATGGACGGCCCGTTCGAATACAGCCTCAACAGCGGCCCCGCGCGCAAGTCTCTGGAGACACTTTTCACCTATCAGATTCAGCAGGGGATTTCGGACAAGAAGCCGGATCTGGAGAGTTTGTTTTTTCCTGAAATGCTGTCGGTCTAATCAGCGGATTCTCAGCTTGTAGAAGTGGTTCACCGGCCCGTTGCCGGCGCCGATCGAATAGCCTGCTGCGATCGCGCGCGTGAGGTATCGCTTCGCGCGCCCGACCGCTTCTTCCGGCTTCGCGCCTTTGGCTAAATGCGCGGCGATCGCCGCGGCGAAGGTGCAGCCGGTGCCGTGCGTGTTGCGCGTGCGGAGACGCGGGGCGCTGAATTCGTGGAACTTTTTCCCGTCGTAAAAAAGATCGGTCGCGGGTCCCCTGCGGTGGCCGCCTTTGATCACGACAGTTTTGGCGCCCATCTCAACGATGCGCCGCGCCGCTGCTTTGAAATCCTCCAAGCGCTTCAGTCGAATGCCCGTCAACTCCTCCGCCTCCGGCACATTCGGCGTGACGACCGTTGCGAGCGGAATGAGCTTCGACTTGAGCGCCGCGATCGCGTCTTTGCGCAGCAGGAGGTCGCCGGATTTCGCCGCCATCACCGGATCGACGACGAGGTTGCGCAGGCCGTGCGCGCGGACCTTTGCCGCCACGACCTTCACGATCTCGGCATCGAGCAGCATGCCGGTCTTCACCGCGTCGGCGCCGATGTCGTCGACGACGGCGTCGATCTGCGCCGCGACGATCGCCGGCGGTAGTGAATGGATCTTTTTCACGCGGCGTGTGTTCTGCGCCGTGATCGCGGCGATCGCGCTCGTGCCGTAGACGCCGTTCGCGGCGAAGGTCTTAAGATCTGCCTGGATGCCCGCGCCGGCGCCCGAATCGGAGCCGGCGATCGTCAGCGCTGTAAAAATTTTTCGCATGCGTTCGAGTGTGCGGCGCTATAGGTTGCCGACGAGTACGACCGGCCCGGTCGCCTTCGGCACGCCGCCCATAGGCTCGAGCGTCACGGCGAATTTATCGAACGGCTTCGATTCCGGCAGCGTCGGCAAACGGAAGACGACGCGGCCCTGCTCGTTGACCGTGAAGACGCCGGCCGGGACGGCCTCGGAGCCGGAGAGCCCCCAGAGCTCGTAGGCCTTCTCCGCTGGCGTCTGAGAGAGGCCGATCGTCAGCAGGATGCCTTTGCGCGCGACGGGATCCCAAAGAAGCTGCGCTTTGCCTCCCGAGGTCGGCGGAACACCGGTCAGATTGACGACGCGGACCTGTGGATTCGAAAGGAAATCCATGACTTCCTTATTCTGCGCCTTCTCAGATTCGACTACTCCGAGCCTGCTTTGCGCGTCCTCGAGCTTTCTGCGCGTATCGATTAGCTGCCACGACAAAAGGAGAACGAGCCCGGCGGTGGCGAGCGCGCCGACGCCGACCGGCCACGACCAGCGGAAGCGCCGTTCCCCCGCGGGCGCGGGACTTTCCGCTCCGATCCGTCCCAAGAGTGCGGTCTTCACGCTCGGCGGCGGCGCGAAGGGCGCGAGCGATTCCGCCGCCTGCGCGAGCGCCTCGCGGCTGTCGCGCAGACGCTCCTCGCATTCGGCGCAGCCGGACGCGAGGTGCGCCTCGAAGTCGCGCAGCTCGGCGCCGTCAAGGGCGCCGAGCGCGTAGATTTCCGCGCGTTCAAGCCATTCTTCGTGGTTCATAAAAACTTCACACCGTCTCTTTGCCCACGAGCTCGCGCAGTCGCTGGAGCGCCGCGCGCATCCGCGTCTTTACCGTGCCGAGCGGCTCGTTGGTGCGCGCCGCGATCTCCGTCTGGCTGAGGCCGTCGAAATACGCGAGCTCCAGCACCTGCCGCTGATTGTCCGGCAGCCGCGCCAGCGCGCTGTTCACCATAATGCGCGCCTCGGATGCGGCCGCACCGCTCTCCACCTCCGCATCGTACGATTGTCCCGATGGGCGCTCCATCGACACGAAGCTCCTATCTCTTCTACGAATGGAGCGGAGCTTGTCGATTGCGCGGCTGCGCGTCATCATGACGAGCCAGGCCTCTGGGCTGCCGCGCTCGGCGTTGTAGTTCGGCGCGTCGCGCCACACCTGCAGAAAAACTTCCTGAAGCAGATCTTCCGCCGCGGCGCGCTCGCGCAGCAGGCGGATCGCGAAGGTAAATACGAGCGAAGCGTAAGCGTCGTAAAAGCGTCCGAACGCGCTGCGGTCTCCGCGCGCAAGCTGCCGGACGAGCTGAATCGATTCGTCGGCCGGCAGTCCGCTCATGCGCCTCCCCCTATCACGAAGGAGCCGCAACTGCCACCCGAGCGTGTGGAGAAATGTCATCGGCGTGTCAATCCGTAACCGCTATCGGTTGCGGCCAAAAATTCCCCTGACAGATCTACGATCCGGCGAGCGAAACGGATTTTCGGCAGGCATGAAATCCGTTTCGCCCTCGACGGCAATCCGAACGGCGAGAGCGATTCGTAGAACCGGACAAAGGGGAGGAGAGCATGCGATTCAGGAAACCAATCTTATTGGCCGGAGTGATTCTGCTGCTCGGATCGACGCCCCGGCTTTACGCCGAAAGCGGCGCGACGATCAACATCCAGACCTTTCAGTTCCAGCCCAAGCAGATCGAGGTGCAAGCGGGCACGACGGTCACCTGGGTCAACCAGGACGACGTCCGCCATACCGTGACCTCCGGCGCGCCCGACAATAAAGACGGCCGCTTCGACGCGACGCTTTCGGGCAAAGGCGCGAAGTTCAGCTTCACGTTTTCGCAGCCCGGCACCTATACGTTCTTTTGTGACCGCCACCAGCACATGCGCGGCGAGATTACGGTGAAATGAATTTTTTCAAACGGCAAGTACTAAAAAACACAAATCGAAAGGAGAATTCGATGGAGACGAAAAAACTGACCGGAGCCGTTGCGCTGGGCTTCTTGCTCACGACGGCGTGCGCGCCGATGGGGTCCAAAGCCGGCGCGGAGTCGGATCACATGATGATGCAGAGCAGCGGTAAGGCCGCCGACCTGCGCACCGGCTTGAACACCCTGTTCGCCGAGCACGTGTCGCTCGCCGCGAGCGCGACCGGCGCGGCGCTCGGCGGCCGCGACGCCGAGTTCAAAGCCGCGGCCGGCGCCCTGGACGCGAACTCGATCGCGATTGCGAAAGCGATCGGCTCGGTTTACGGCGCGGACGCGGAGGCGGCGTTCCTGCCGCTGTGGCGGAAGCACATCGGCTTCGTGGTCGACTACACCGTCGGCCTCGCGACCAAGGATAAAGCCAAGCAGGCCAAGGCCGTGAACGATCTCGTCGGCTACACCGACGACCTGGGCGCGTTTTTGAGCTCGGCGAATCCCAACCTGCCGAAGGCGACCGTCGCCGAGCTTGTCAAAGGGCATATCTTGACGCTAAAAGACGTGATCGACGCGCAGGCGGCGAAAGACTACAACAAGACCTATATGCTCCTCAGGACCGCGACCGGCCATATGCACATGATCGCCGATCCGCTGGCCGACGCGATTGTGAAGCAATTTCCCGATCGTTACGCGGGCATGTAGTTGCAGAACAGTGACGGCGATGCGGCCGGGGCGCAAAGCCCCGGCCGCTTTTTAAAGAAGGACATATGAGCGGCTTTCTAGGCACCGGCGCTTCCTTCGCGGCCGATTTAAATCTCACGTTGCAGCTTTCGATGGCTGCGGCGCTCGGCGCCGGAATGGCCCTGGCGCGTCGAAAACACTATCGCGCCCACGCCGTCTGTCAGAGCGCGGTGGTGCTGCTCAACCTGGTGCTTATCGCTCGCATCATGCTGCCGTCTTTTCGCGACGGCGTGTTGCCGGGTTTGCCGGCGGGATTGTCGAAATCGTATTATTCGATCGCGACGCTGCATGCCGCCGCCGGGGGCGTAGCGCAGCTGCTCGGTATTTACATCGTTCTCGCCGCCGGCACGAAGCTGCTTCCGGAGCGCCTGCGATTCCGCAACTACAAGCGCTGGATGCGAACGGAGTTGGCTTTGTGGTGGATCGTGGTTGTCCTCGGCGCGGCGACCTATTACGTTTGGCTCTAATTTTTTCTCATGGAGGAAAAAACGATGAATCGAAAAAGCCCGGCAAAAATAATCCTGCTCTCGCTCGCGCTTTTCCTCGCGAGCGCCTGCGCGTCGAACTCCGCCGCGCAGTCGGCGGGCGCGCAAACCGGCCCGTCGCTGTACAAGCGGCTGGGCGGCTACGACGCGATCGCGGCGGTGGGCGACGACTTCATCGCGCGGCTTGCGGCCGACAAGCAGCTCTCGCGCTTTCTCGTCGGCATGAGCGCCGACTCGCAGAAGCGCCTGCGCCAGCTCGTCGTCGATCAGCTCTGCCAGGCCACCGGCGGGCCGTGCCTCTACATCGGCCGCCCCATGAAGACCGCGCATGCGGGCCTCGGCATCACCGAGGGCGACTGGCAGCTGACGGTGAAGCACCTCGTCGCCTCGCTCGACAAGTTCAAGGTGCCGGAGAAGGAGAAGCAGGAATTCCTCGCGCTCGCTTCGAGCCTGAAACCGGATATCGTCGAGAAATAGGTCACGGGAGGGTCTTATGGACGAGAAAACCGTCGCGCGCTATTACGCGGCGTGGAACTCGTTGAATACGGATACGCCGGCGCCCTTCTACGCGAAGGACGCCGGCCTCGTCTTTTTCGACGTTCTGCCGATGCAATACAACGGCTGGGCCGAATACAAGGCCGGAGTGCAGAAGCTCTTTTTCGATCAGATCTCCGGCGGGACGCTCAAGCCCAACAACGATCTAAAAATCACCCGGCGCGGCAACGTCGCCTGGATGACGCTGACTTTTCATCTCTCGTTCACGCAAAAAATGGGCGCCAAGGTCGATCTCGATTGCCGTCACACGGCGATCTGGGAGAAGCGCGGCGCCGACTGGCTGATCGTCCACGAGCACATCTCCACGCCGCTGCCGATTTAAAAATTTCACCCCTTGCTCCGCGCCCTCATGCGCTTTAGGATGGTTGCTTTCAGCGCGGGAGGCGATCATGGAGTCCATTCCGAATGAAATCATCGCCGCGGCGAACGCGAAGAGCCGGCGGCTGAGAGAGCTCGTGCGCGCGCCGTGGATTCTCGTCATGCCCGGCGCGTACGACGTGTTGAGCGCGCGGCTGTTCGAGCAGATGGGGTTTGCGGCGATCCAGGGCACGAGCGGCGGCATCGCCGCGGCGCTCGGCTATCCCGACGGCGAGGTGATGAGCCGCGACGCCTTTCTCGACATCACCGGAGACATCGCGGCCGCGATTTCGCTGCCCGTAAACGCCGACGCCGAGCGCGGCTACGGCGATATCCCTGCGACGGTGCGCGGGCTCGTCGCGCGCGGCGTCGCGGGCATGAATCTCGAAGACGGCGCCGGCGGCAAGGGCGGCGTCGGCCGCGGCCTCGTCGACATCGGCGCGCAGCTCGAAAAAATCGCCGCCGTTATGGAAACGAAGCGCGCGCTCGGCAGCGAGTTCTTTCTGAACGCGCGCGTCGACTCTTTCATGGTCATGAAAGACGATCCGAAAAAGGCGCTCGACGAGGCGATCCGCCGCGGCAACGCCTACGCGGAGGCGGGCGGCGACTGTATCTTTTTTCTCCAGGCGCATGCGCCCGAGACGATCGCCCGGCTCGTGAAGGAGATCCATGCGCCGGTCAGCATTCTCGCGGGGCCCGAGAGTCCGAGCGTCGCCGAGCTGCAGGAGCTGGGCCTTGCGCGCGTGAGCTACGGCTCGGCGTTCCTGAAAGCGGCGATCGGCGCAACCAGGAAGCTGGCGCGGGAGATTCGCGAGCGCGGTACGGTCACGGCCTTGAAAGAGGGGCTCACGACGCCGGAAGTAGCGGCGCTGGTACAAAAACAAAAATGAGCGAGCGCGGTATCGTCGTGTCGATTCATCTCGCCCAGGCCGGCGGCGCGCCGGTCAGAGAAGTCGCCGAGGCGCGCGCGGTCGCCGGGAAAGGGCTGGATGGCGACCGCTATTTCTCCGGGACGGGCACTTACTCCAAAGCCATTCACCACCCCCGGCGCGAGGCGACGCTGATCGAGAGCGAGGCGCTCGAGGCGCTGGAGCGCGACTACGGCATCGAGCTCGCGCCCGGCGCGAGCCGGCGCAACATCATGACGCGCGGCGTCGGGCTTAACCATCTTGTCGGGCGCGAGTTCACCATCGGGGCGGTGCGCTTCCGCGGCGTGCAGCTCTGCGAGCCGTGCGCGTATCTGCAAAAACTCACGCATGCCGGCGTCATGCGCGGCCTCGTCAATCGCGGCGGCCTCAACGCCGAAATCCTCACCGACGGCGTGATCCGCGCCGGCGACCCGATCAGCGTCCCCTCCGATTGAACAACGCGGCCCCGGCGGCTCTTGACAGCCGCCGGTGTTCCGGATAATAGTTAACCATATGGTTAACTATTTATCCGCGGCAGCGCTTGACGCGACCTTCTCGGCGCTCTCCGACCCGACGCGCCGGGCGATGCTCGCGCGTCTGGCGCGAGGCGGCGCCTCGGTCGGACAGCTGGCGCGCCCGTTCGACATGTCGCTGCCCGCGGTCTCGAAGCATTTGCGCGTCCTCGACGACGCAGGGCTCGTCGCGCGCGAAAAGCACGGCCGCGTACACCGCTTGAGCCTCGTGCCGGGGCCGCTCGAAGAGGCGCAGGCGTGGATCGAGCGCTACCGCCGCTTCTGGCAGCGGCAGCTCGACACGCTTGCCGATTATCTCGACGCATCTTTGGAAAAGGAGAAGACCACATGGCGGAAGAAAGGCAAAACCCCGACGCGCGCCTCCAGGTCCGCAGGACTTTCTCCGCGCCCCGGGAAAAAATCTTCGCGGCGTGGACCGACCCGGAGAAAATGACCGGCTGGCTCTGCCGCGTGACGCCCAAGCACGCGATGAAGATTCTCGAACTGGACGTTCGCCCTGGCGGGCGTTACCGCTTCGAGGTGACGACGCCGGAGGGCCAGCGCCATCTGCTATCCGGGCAATACCGCGAAGTTCAAGCGCCGGAGCGCCTGGTTTTCACTTGGTCCATGGACGCCGACCCCGAGGTGGGCGAAACGCTTATCACCGTCGAGCTGTTCGCCCGGGGCCGCTCGACCGAGCTCGTGCTCACGCACGAGCGCTTCGCGACCCGTGTCTGGCGCGACCGGCACGCGGCGGGTTGGAATGGCTGTTTCGATTTGCTTGCCGCAGCGCTGAAATTGAAAGGAGAATCCGATGTCCGATCGTAATATCGTCTCTCACGAAGAATGGCTCGCCGCGCGCAAGGAGCATCTGCGGCGCGAGAAGGAATTCACGCGGCTCCGCGACGAGCTCAGCCGCGAGCGCCGCGCGCTTCCCTGGGAGCGCGTCGAAAAAGATTACGTCTTCGAGGGGCCGAACGGCCGCGAGACGCTGTCCGATCTTTTCGCCGGAAAGAGCCAGCTCATCGTTTACCATTTCATGTTCGGCCCCGACTGGGGCGAGGGGTGCAAGAGCTGCTCGTTTTGGGCGGATAATTTCAACGGCATCGACGTGCATCTCAAGCATCGCGACGCGACGCTGATCGCCGTCTCGCGCGCGCCGTTCGACAAGCTCGACGCTTACAAAAAGCGCATGGGCTGGAGCTTCAAGTGGGTGTCGTCCTTCGGCTCGGATTTCAACCGCGATTACCACGTATCTTTCACGCCGGAAGAAATGAAGAAAGGAGTGATCGATTACAATTACACGCTGCAAAAATTTCCCGCCGAAGAGGCGCCCGGCATCAGCGTCTTCCATAAAGACGCCGGAGGGAATGTTTTCCACACCTATTCCAGCTACGGCCGCGGACTCGACATGCTGAACGGCGCCTATCACTACCTCGATCTCGTCCCGAAGGGCCGCGACGAAGACGGCCTCGCGTATCACATGGAGTGGCTGCGACACCGCGACAAATACGAAGATTGACTCGGCCGGAATTTCTGGTTGGGTAATAGGGAAGAATTTACAAACCGGAGGTCTTATGAAGCTTTACTATCATCCCAATTCGCCCAATTGCGTGGACGTCCTTGCCACGGCGAATCAGCTCGGTATCCCGCTCGAAACCGAGCTGATTGAGCTGACGAAAGGCGCGCAGAGGAACCCGGCGTATCTCAAGATCAATCCCAACGGACGGGTGCCGGCGCTTGTCGACGGCGATTTCGTGCTATGGGAGTCGAACGCGATCATGCAGTACATCGCCTCGAAAAAACCGAACTCGCTCTGGCCGGAAAATGTCCAAACGCGCGCCAACATAACGCGATGGCAGTTCTGGCAGGCGTCGCAGTGGAATCGCGGCACCGGGATGCTCGTCTGGGAAAATCTCATCAAGAAGTTTCTCAACCTCGGCGCTCCCGATCCCGCCAAGATAAAAGAAGGAACGGAACTCTTTCACGCCTCGGCGGCAGTGCTCGACAGCCATTTGAAAGAGAACCAATATCTTGCCGGCGACAAGCCGACGCTCGCGGATTTCTCCGTCGCCGCGATGCTGGTCTACGCCGGCCCGGGACGGTATCCATTGGAGAACTACGCGAGCATCCGCGCGTGGTACACGCGCATCGGGGCGCTCGACGCGTGGAAGAAGGCGCTGCCGCCGATGCCGTCCTGACATCGATGGCGCGGGACGATTCTTTCGCGGACTTCATTGTCGATCAGCTGCGCGATCTGCCCGATATCGATTGCCGTGCAATGTTCGGCGCCCATGGGATTTATCAGGACGAGGTTTTCTTCGGGATTGTCGCCGGGGGCCGGCTCTATTTTAAAACAAACGCATACTCCGCC
>DATFWH010000419.1:0-8884 GCA_035259465.1 Binatia bacterium | reverse complement strand
CCAGGTCGCGATGTATCTCGCGCGCAAGCACACCTCGACTTCCTTCCCTATCATCGGATCGAAATTCGGCGGCCGAGATCATTCGACCGTCATTCACGCCGCCAAGACAATCGAGAAGAAGATAAAGGAAGACCCGCAGATGCAGACCACGATCGAAAAGCTGGAGAAAAATCTCAACATCAAACGGTCGTGAACGAGCTGTGGGCAAAACCCGTGATCGCTGAGCACAACCTCCCCCCTGAACGCGTTTACCGCGGGACTGTTTACGGATGTGGAAAAGCGGCACCGTCGATCCACAGCAAAAAAGCAATGCCCATCCTGGACATAGGCCCGTTATACGCGTTATACACAGGCCCTACTATTACTCCTCTGTTTATCTTATATAAGGGGAGTCATAAGAGTCGGGAGGCATAAATGGAATTTAGGGCCAAGAAAGCCGACCTCCTCGCGACGCTCTACTGGACGCAAGGCATCGTTGAGCGGCGAAACACGATGCCTATTCTCGCCAACGTCTTGATTGAATCGCGCAAGGCCGGGATCCATCTGACCGCTACCGACCTGGAAGTGGGCATTCGCGGTAAGCTGGACGGCGAGGTGGAGCGCGAAGGCGTTGTCACCGTCGGTGCAAAAAAACTTTACGAGATCGTGCGCGAGGCGCCCGAAGAAACCCTACAGTTGAAGCGGCTGGACAACGAATGGGTCGAGATCAAGAGCGGAAAGTCTGTCTTCAAGATCGTCGGGCTCGACGCGCGGGAGTTCCCGCAATTTCCTAAGTTTGAGGGAGAGAAGCTCTCCAGTGTGCCGGCGAAGACGCTGCGCGAGATGATCGAGCGCACGATTTTTTCCGTCTCGAGCGACGAGACGCGCTATAACCTGAACGGCGTTTTCATCGAAGAGGTGAAAGACGGCAAGGTGCGCATGGTCGCGACCGACGGCCATCGCCTCGCGATGATCGACCGCGGCGTCGGCGCGCTCGGCCTCGCCAAGGGTGTCATCCTGCCGCGCAAGGGATTGACCGAGTTGCGCCGCCTGCTCGAAGGCGCCGACGACGGCCTCGTGTCGGTCGGCTTCAAGGAGAACATGGGGCTCGTCGTCAAGGACGAGGTCGAGCTTTTTATGCGGCTGATCGAGGGCGATTTTCCGGACTACACCAAGGTCATCCCTAAGGATAATCCACAGCTCGCGCGCCTGACCGCGGCGGATTTTCTTCACGCGCTCCGGCGTGTGTCGCTCCTCTCGAGTGAGCGCTACAAGGGCATTAAGCTCGAGCTCAAGTCCGGCAAAGTCGCGATCACCGCGAGCAACCCGGAGCTAGGCGAGGCGGTCGAGGAAATTGAAATTGGATACAACGGCAAGCCGCTTACCGTCGGCTTCAACGCACGCTACCTGATCGACGTGCTTACCGTGCTCGGCGAGGGGGGCGAGGTCGAGGTCGCGCTGAAGGACGACGTGAGTCCGAGCATCCTCAAGAAAAACGACGACGCGGGCTATCTCTACGTCATCATGCCGATGCGCCTCTAGTCGCGCGTGCCGATGACGACGCCGGCGATAATGATCGCGCCCCCGACGATCTGATAAAGCCTCAGGCTCTCTCCCAAAAAAATCCCCGCCAGGATCACAGCGAACAGCGGCAGCGTATTATACGCGAGGCTCGCGCGGCTCGGCCCGAACGTGCGGATCGAGCGGTTCCACAGGAAAAAAGAGAGAAACGACGGAAAAATCCCCAGGTACAGGGTCGCCGCGATCACCTCGCCGTGGAATGGATCGGCGCCCGTCACGCTCAGCTCCAGGGCCGCGACCGGAATCAAAAACGATGCGCCGATCACCGTTGTGACCGCCGTCAGGAAGAGAGGCGAGACATCGCGCATCAGCGGCTTCGCCGTCACGATGTAAAAGCTCCAGAGCGAGGTGGCGCAGAAGACGATCAAATCGCCGAAATTGAGGTTGAGTCCGAGCAGCGCGGCGAGCGAGCCGCGGCTCACGATCCAGCCGATGCCGATGAAAGACAGCGCGATGCCGAGCACGCGCCTGCGCGTGATCTCCTCGCGGATCAAAAAATGCGCCATCAGCGTTGTCGTCACCGGCGTCGTCGCGTTCACCAGCGTCGCGTTGATCGCGGTCGTGTAACGCAGCCCGGTGTACAAGATCGCGTTGAACGCGGTGATGCCGGTGAGGCTCATGAGAATGAGCTGCGGCCAGAGCCTTTTCGGCGGCCACTCGCGGCGATAAATCAGTACCGGCAGGAGAATCAGCGCCGCGACGACGAAGCGGCCGGCGTTGAGCGTCCACGGCGGAATCTTTCCCACCAGCGCCTTGCCCACGATAAAGTTGCTGCTCCAGAAGACGATCGGCAGAAACAGCCATACATAGGCCGAGGGCGGCGCCGTAGCCGGCGGATTTTCCTTTGGGTTGTCCATGGATGATCGCCGCGCCGCGCGGCGCGGGAGGGTGGATTATTTTTGCGCGGCCCGGTGCGGCTAGAAGCTCTCCGCCGCGGGCCGAATGTCGAACTCGTGCGTCCAGGCGTTCTTCGGCTGCTTCAGCGCGGCGATCACCGCATCGGCGATCGCCCGCGGCGGAATCAGCGTCGCGGTGTCGCGCTTCGGGTCGCGCGCGCGGCTGCGCGGGTTATCGATCTGGCCGTCGACGATTACGTGCACGACATGGATCCCCTGCGGGTGGAACTCGCGCGCGAGCGACTGCCCGAGCATGCGGAGCCCCGACTTCGCGATGGCGAAGCCGGCGAAGCCCGCGCGGCCGCGGAGCGACGCCGTCGCGCCGGTGAGAGAGATGAAGCCGCGGCCGGCCTGTATCATGCCGGGGATCACCGCCTGCGCCAGGTGCACCGCGCCCATCACGCCCACTTCGAACGCGGCGCGCATCGAATCCGGGTCGAGCTCCAAAAATTTCCCGCGGCCGAAGCCGCTCGCGTTGTATGCGAGCGCGGTGACCGCGCCCAGCTCGGCGCGGAGCTTCTCCACCGCCGCGCGCACCGCGACGCGGTTCGTCACGTCCACCTCCAGCGCGGCGGCCTTGCCGCCGGCGGCGCGGATCTCCCACGCGACCTCGCGGCCCGTGTCGGGCTTGCGCGCCAGCAGGCCGACGGCGAAACCTTCGCGCGCGAAGGCGCGCGCGAGCGCGGCGCCGAGCCCCGGCCCGACCCCTGCGACGATGGCGGTTTCCATGTTTCCTCACACTAGCGAAAAAGGGCGAAGGCGTAAAGGCGGGAGAAAATTGTGGATTGCAAAAACTTACCTCCCCTAGCCCCTCCTTAGAAAGGAGGGGAATTAAGAAAACCGGCGTCCGTCGGTCCGATTCCCCCTTCTTACGAAGGAGGGGCGAGGGGGGAGGTGAATTCGTCCAGAGCGGGAATTCGGGCACGGCACGCCGCGCCCTCCATCGATTCTATAATTTGATCTCCGCGAACAGCTCCTCGACCGGCACCTTGCGCGCGATGAAGCCCTGCTCCTCGGAATACTGCATCAGCGTCTCGAGGTTCTTCCGGTTTTCCGGCCCGAGGCCGTAGACCCACGGGTCCTTCCCGAGAATATCCTCTTGCTCCTCCAGCGCGTGGCGGAACCAAGCGAGCGGCACACGCCGCGGGTTCTCCATCTTCTCGTACGCGACCGCCTTCGCCCGCTCGAACGCCTTGTAGAGGCTCACCGGAAGCCACGGATGGCGCTCCACCACCTCGGCGCGGATCGCCGTCGTGTGCATGATGGGAAAAATCCCCGTGCGCTTGAAGTATTCGATCTCGCGCTCCTTGTAGTCGGGAAAGAGCCGCCCCACGCGCGAGTCGCGGTCGAGGATCGGCTGGATCAGCTCGGGATGGAGCAGCGCGTCGATCTCGCCCTCCGCGAGCATGTCCTCGATCTCGGCGCCCGCGGGGATCTTCGTGAGCGAGAGCTCCTTCGGCATCTCGATCTCGACCTCCTCGTCGTCCTGCTTGAACCACCGGATTTTCTTGTGCGGCACGCCGTGCTCGTGCTCGAGGATGCCGCGCATCCAGAGGTTCGCCGTCGCCGAGAAATTTCTCAGGCCGACTTTCCGGCCGATCAGATCCGCCGGCTTCCGGATGCCCTTATTCGTATTCGTATAGATGAAGCTGTGGCGGAAGCGGCGGTGGAGGAACACCGGGATCGCGACGAACGGCTGCCCGCGCACCTTGGCCGCGAGGTAGTTCGACATCGAAAGCTCCGCCACGTCGAACTCGCGGTTGCGGATCATGCGCCAGTGGCGGATGTCCGACGTCATGTCGGTCAGCACCGTGAGCTCGACGCCCTCCGGCTCGACGCTCCCGTCGATCAGCGCGCGCACGCTCTCGTACTCGCCGCACGCGAGCGTGAGGTGGATTTTCTTAGCCATGGAATGGCTGTATCACGAGCAAAAAGGGATTGCCAAAGGCGCGGAATGCGTAATACGAATGTAGGGACGGTTCGCGAAGCGCCCCTACGAGATCCGTCGTTCCGGTGTACTTTTAACGCGCATTCGCCAATACATCGTGGCCAAGCCCTCGTCCAAGCCGCCGCTCTGCATCATCATCGCCGGCCCTAACGGCGCCGGCAAGACCACCTTCGCGAAAGAATACCTGCCAAAAGAATCCGGCGTCGTTCATTTTGTCAACGCCGACCTGATCGCCGGCGGACTTTCGCCACTCCGCCCCGAGCCGGCGGCGCTGGCCGCCGGGCGCATCGTATTGCACGAGCTGGACCGCCTTGCGTCGGAGCGCCAGGACTTCGCTTTCGAGAGCACGCTCGCAGGCCGAAGCTATGTGGCGCGACTCAAACGCTGGAAAGCCTCGGGATACAAAATCCATATCTTTTATCTTCGATTGTCTTCACCGCGTCTCGCGCTCAAACGCATTGCGACCCGCGTTAAACACGGCGGCCATAACGTCCGAAGGGCCGACGTACTGCGCCGATTTAACCGAAGCTCGACTAATTTTTACGTTATTTATCGACTTTTAGCCAATGCGTGGATGGTATATGATAACTCCGGAAAGAAGCCGCAATTAGTTGAAAAAGGCCCATGAATAGAAAACCGCGCGATAAACGCTCCGAAGAGTTGGACAAGCTCGCAAAAGCAGCCGGCCGCGCGATCCGCCGCGCCGCCAAGGCTGCCCGCAAGACTGCCCGCATGCACGGCACGCCGATCTACATTGAGGAAAACGGCAAGATCATCGCGCTGAAGCCGTAGAGTCCTCGCGCATCGCAAGCGCAACCACCCGAAGAGCCGCGCCGCGGTCATATTTCGACGTTTAGGGAACTGCCGAGACAGGGGGGGCGTCACCGCGATGCCCCCTCTTCCGCGCCGCCGCCCGGCGGATTATCATGATAATGTGAAAGCATTGTTGTTCGCCGCGCTCCTCCTCGCCTTGGCTTTTCCCGCCGCGGCGCAGACGAACAGTCCCTTCGTGCCGATACCGCGGCGCGAAAATCAACTCCGCCGGCAACAGCAGATCGAGGAGCTCCGGCGCGATCAGCAGATGAACGATCTAAGGCAGCAGCAGGAGATGGCGCGGCTGCAGCAGCAGATGGACAGCCTTAAGAGCGAACCTGAAAACCCCGACGTTCCGAACGGTCCCAACAACCTGAATCAGGCCGATGTAAATCGCCTGCAGCTCGAGCTCGACCGGCTCCAGAATGCGCAGCAGCTTCAGCGCCTGCAGGCAGAGCAGCGGATTCTCCAAATCGAGCAGCAGGGCGATACGGCGCGCCGACGGCGGTGGGCCGCGCTACTCACGCGCGAGCAGCAGATCGAGCGGCTTAGGCAGCGCCAGAGGCTCGACGACATCGAGGAAGATCTGAGACGGGTTAGCGGAAAGTAAGCCGCCGCGCCGCCAAGGCCGCCCGCATGCACGGCGCGCCGGTCTATATCGAGATCCTGCCGTTCTCCATTTCCTCGAAGGCCCAGCCCTCACCTCAACCCTCTCCCGTACGCGGGAGAGGGAGAATAAAAACAGACCGCGTTCTAACATTTTTCACTCGCCCCTTTGGGGAGAGGGAAGGGGGGTTACGCCGCGCGCTGCGTCACGACTGCGGGCGCGCCCGCGGCGAGATGCTTCCACGCGAGCAGGAACGATGGCAGGATGCCGGCGACGGCGATCGTTGGCCAGACGACCATCGCGAGCCCCAGCTCGCCCATCCGGTCGATCGCCGGGATCGCGACCAGCACGCGCACGACGACGAAAACCATCCCAAACGGATAGCTCCGGAGCATCCATTCGCGGTGCTGCTCGACCCGGCCGGTGCGGATGCAGTAGAGCGCCGTCGCCGTCGTCGCGATCCAGCCGAGCGACTGCAGCGTCGCCGCCGGGATGAGGATCTCGGGCCCCAGGATCACCGCGATCGGGATCGAGAAGGGCGCGGCCACCGCCGTGCACGCGACGTAAACGCGCCCCATGATCCGGTGCAGCTTAAGGCAGCGCTGTCTTAGGCGCTGCGAGAACTGGAACGGCGCGAGCAACAACGCCACCGCGCCTGTCACGCCGTGCACCAGCATCCACCAGGGGATGCCGGCGTACCGCTGCCTGAGCGGCGAATTCTCATCCAGCAGCGCCCAGTCCCGGTTGTAGATAACGAAAACGATCATCGCAGCAAAAACCAAAAGCCACGCGTGCTTGGCGGTAAACGATCTTGGTTGTTCCACTAATTATCCCCTCTTAAATTGAATTGACCACGAGCCGAGATTCAGGAATCGGCGAGAGCGGAACCCGGAAGGAATCGTTCGCGGCGAACGGTCTATTTAGCAAAACCTGGAGAGGAATCCAAGGGGAGGGCGTGCGGGGACGGCACCTCGGTCCACGTCGAGAAAAACGGCAGGATCGGCGCGGCGTCCTCCTGTCCCCGGACGATTTACCGATGTAATGCTCTATTAAGGCTGGGGCAATTTTTCGGGTGTATCGATATTTCCGGCCGCGGGAGCGCACCTCCGGACGGCCGGGAAGAAGGCGCTCGACTCTATGCATGCCGGCGCGAAGCGGGTTTTACGGCGCGCGGTCGCCGGGCCGGGAAGCGCCGTCTCGGTCGTGGCGGCGCTGATATTTCTCGCGGCATGGGGATGCTCTTCGGCTTCTAGCCGGCAGCTTGCGCGCGACGAGCTGTGGCGGCAGAAGATCGTCGGCTCGTGGGCGGAGGGCGTTTCGCCGTACGGCGTCTCGACCTTTCTGCCGGGAGGGGTCTACCGCGGCGTGATCTATCTGTCGGCGGAGCGGCTCGTGGTCTTGATGACCGTGGAAGGCTGGTGGCGGATCGAGGGCGGGCGCCTCTACAGCAAGGCGGAGACGATAGAAATGCTGCAGCCGCTGCCGATGTTATCCGATCCGGACAAGCTCTACGTCGACATCATCGTCGATATCACGGACGACGCGATGCGTCTCATCGACGAAACAGGAACGGAAAACGAGAGCCAGCGGGTGCGCGGCGAAGGCGAAGTTCTCTAGGAACAAAGGCGCTTCAACCCCTCCGTCATTCCCGCATGCTTTTAGCGGGAATCCAGAAATTCTGACTGGGCCCCCGATTAAAACATTCGGGGGTGACGCCTCGGCGGCTGCAGCGCGTCATTTGTAAAACTGGTCCGCGAATTTCGTCTTCTCCAATTTCTCCAGGACGCTCGTGTCGGTGAACTGCTCGGGCTTGGCTGCCTTCGCCTTCTCGTTGGTGAGCTTGACGAAGTCGAGCAGCGTCTGGAGGCCCTCGTGCGACACGCGCGGGTATTTCTGGTACATGTCGACGACGTAGCGCTGGTAGGTCTCGTCTAGCAGGTCGTCGGGGATGTTCTTGAGATACTTGTTAAGAATTTCTTTCGTCGCCCTGAGCTCCTGCTTCTGGAACGCGACCGCTTCCACGATCGCCTTCATGAAGCCCTCGGCCGCGGCGGGATCTTTCTGCAGTATGCGCCGCGTGGTCGTGACGGAGGTCTGCACGTAGGGCACCTTCTGGCCGATCAGATCGACCAATTCCTTCAGGCCCTTCTGCTTCGCCATCAGCGTGAGCGGCGGCACGACCATGCCGGCCTCGGCGTTCTTGGTCAGCAGCGCCTGCAAAATTTCCGAGGGCCCCTTGGTCGAGAGCGGCAGCGTGTCGCGGTCGGGGTTGAGCCCGGCCTTCTGCACGATGATGCGGCGCGCGAAGTCGGTCGCGGTGCCGAGCGTCGTGACCGCGATGCGCTTGCCTTTGAGGTCCTTGACGCTCTGGATCTCCGGCTGGCTGTACATCGACATGAGGAAGTAGGGCACGAGCGAGCCGATCATCACCGCGTCGCCGCCCTGGAGGTCGGCCTCGACCACGGCGCCGCCGCCGGCGTTGGTGAAGTCGACCTGCCCGGCCATCATCGACGCGATCGTCTGATTGCTGCCGGTGATGAACTTGAGATCGGCGTCGAGGCCGTATTTCCGGAAGAAGCCTTTCTCCTCGGCGACCCAGAACGCGACCGAGTCGCCCGAGACGATCGTGTAGACGACCGTGACTTTCTTGAGCTGCTGCGCGGCGGATTCACGCGGCGCGGCGAGCGCGAGCAAGAAAAGCGCGGCGACAACGAATCTCGGTAAAATGCGTGTGTGCGGCATGGCGGCCTCCTTGGGCGTTGAAGCCGGTCTACAGGCGCGGCGCGCGTGTTGTCAAGCAGCTACACGCTTGCGGTATCCGCCCGGATTGACAGCATTACCCCGCTGTTATACGGGACAAGCATGAAACCGAACACCTGTCTCACCGCGATCCTCTTCCTGATTCTCGCGCTCGCGCCCGCCGCCGAGGCGCAGCAGCAGAAAGTACGCATCAACTGGACCGCCGTCACCGGCGCGCAGAGCGGGCTCCACATGGCCAAGCAGGAGAAGCTCTTCGAGAAGTACGGCCTCAACGACGTCGAGCTGATCCACATCCAGTCG
>DATFWH010000418.1:0-14606 GCA_035259465.1 Binatia bacterium | reverse complement strand
AGTAGCGCGCCTCGCCCTCGTCGTGCGCCATGTAGCCGGTGGAGTAAACGTGGATCAGAAAGCCGATGCCGGTGATGACGAGCAGCATCACCGCCGTGAGCGCGTCGGCTTGGAACGAGATCTGCGCCTTGAACGGCTCCGATTCGATCCAGGTGTAAAGCGCGTCGCGCAACACGCCGGTCGGCGAGAGCAGCGTAAAGACCCGCAGGGAAACGACGAACGAGCCCAGCACCGCGGCCGAGGCGAGGACGCCGGCGAATTTCCGGCCCCATCGGCCGCCGAAGAAGATGTTCAGCACAGCTCCAATGAGCGGCAGAAGCGGAATCCAGCGCAGCAGATTGCTCGTCATGATTCGGCCGTCGAAGCAGCTACCATTTCAGGAGCTGCATGTCTCTGGGATCGAGCGTTTGCCGGAAGCGAAAGACCGAGATCATGATCGCGAGCCCGACCACCGCCTCCGCGGCCGCCACGGTCATGACGAAAAACACGATCACCTGTCCTTCGACGGAACCCAGAAAGCGCGAGAAAGCGATGAAGGTGAGATTGACCGCGTTGAGCATTAGCTCGATCGACATCAAGATCACGATGACGTCGCGCCGGATGACGACCCCGGCGACGCCGATGGCGAAGAGAACGGCGCTAAGCAGGAGATAGTATTCGAGCGGGGCCTGCGTCATCGCTGCCTCTGCGCCAGCACGACGGCGCCGATGATCGCGACCAGCAGCAGCACCGAGGCGACCTCGAACGGCAGCGCGAAATCGGTGAACAGGCTCTGCGCGATGCTCTCCGGGCCTCCGAACGAGGCGGGCACCGCCGCCTCGGCGGAAACCGTAGGGCGGCGGAGGAGCGCGGCGATCTGGAGAAACAGCGCCGCCGCGCCGAGCGACCCCAGTGTCCACCACGCCGCCGGCCGCGCCTCGATCGACATCGGATTTAGCAGCATGATCACGAAGAGAATCAGAATCATGATGGCGCCCGCGTAGACGAGAATCTGGAGGATGCCCAGCATCGGCGCCTCGAGCGTGAGGAATAAGAGCGCGATGATAAAGAGCGTCGCGGCAAGCGCCATCGCGCTATGCACGACGTTCCGCTGCGTCACGACGAGCAGGGAGAAGACCACCGACAGAAACGCCAGGATGAGAAAAAGAATCATGTCGGTTCAAACCGGCCGGCGCACGACGATCCATATCGCCGTCAGAAACAGGTTGACGAGCGCGGCGGGCAGAAGCATCTTCCAGCCGAGGCGCATGATTTGATCGTAGCGGAAGCGCGGCAGCGTCCAGCGTAGTATGATCTGCAGCCAGCAGAAAAAGAGCGCTTTGATCGTGAACGCCGCGACCTGAAGGATCGTTACGGTGAGCGGCGAGAGCAGAGCCACGCTACCCCACGGGAAATGAAAGCCGTCGCGCAGAAGATACGGCACCTGCCAGCCACCGAAGAAAAGCGTCGTCACGAGTCCCGCCGCGGTGACGACCTCGGCGAACTCGCCGGCGAAGAACATCAGGAACTTGCCGCCCGAATACTCGACGTGATAACCCGCGACGATCTCCGACTCGCCTTCCGGCGCGTCGAACGGGAGCCGCTTGGTCTCCGCGACGGCAGCCGTGAAGAAAAGCAGGAACGCGAGCGGCTGGCGGAAGAATCCCCAGGCCGGCAGCCATCCCCACAGCAGCTCTCCCTGCGCGCGCACCATCGCCTGCGGCTCGAGCGTGCCGTAGACCATGACGATGCCGATGACCGAGAGGCCCATGGCGATCTCGTACGAGATCATCTGCGCTGCGCCGCGCACGCCGCCCAATAGCGAGAACTTGTTGTTCGACGCCCACGCGCCGATGACGATGCCGTAGACGCTGAGCGAGGCCATCGCGAAGATGTAGAGGATGCCGATGTTGAGGTTGGCGACCTGGAGATTGATCTCGCGGCCGCCGACCACGAGCACGTCGCCGAACGGAATGACCGCGAAGGTCACGAGCGCGGGAAAGAGCGCGAGACACGGCGCCAGCGTATGCAGCAGCCGGTCGCCGTGGGCCGGAATGAAGTCCTCTTTGGTAAGCATTTTGATCGGATCGGCGAGCAGCGTGTTGACGAGCCCCATGCCGGCGAAGCCGAAGACCGAGGCGCGGTTGGCGCCGATGCGATCCTGGATCAGCGCGCTGCCCTTGCGCTCGACCCAGCCGAGAACTCCGGCGAGGTTCAGCACCATGAAAAGGACGAGAAAGGCCTTGGCCGCGACGATAGCAAGATCGAGCATCATTGCCGTTGCGCTTCGAGGTCGGCGCCGAGAGCGCCGATCTTTTCGTAGTCGAGGCCGCCGTACGCCGGGATTTCCCGAGCGAGCGCCGCGAAGATCTCGTCCGGTCCGGCGTAGCTCTCGTCCAGCAGGCGCGCGAAAATCTGCCAATCTTGCAGCGCGCCGGCGGGCGGAACGAGCGCCGCGTTGAGCTTCTGCACCCGGCAGCGGCGATTGGTATACGTGCCTTCCTTCTCGCCGAAATGCGTCGCGGGCAGCACCACGTGCGCCAGCGCCGCCGTCGGTGTCATGCGCGTGTCCTGCACGACGAGAAAAGAAAGCTTGCCGAGAGCCGATTCGAGTTCGCGGCCGACATCGGGCAGAGACGCGAGATCTTCGCCCACGATGTAAGCCGAGCGGAATTTTCCGTCGACAATATTCTTCAGCAGCGGCTCGACCCCCGCCTCGGCGCCTACACCCATGTGGCGCGCGCCGCGGAAATTCGGCGAGCGGTCGGGACTCATCAGGACTTTTTCCACCTCCGTCAGAGCGCGCTCGCGGTAGAAAACCTGCGAAGAGCCATCGGACGAAAATTTCTTCATCAGGCGGCCGAAGAGAAACGCTTCCTCGTTGGTGTTTCGACCCGACAGAATCGCCGCCGTCGGCGCGTTCGCGGCCAGGCCGGCGGCGACGGCGCGGAGCGCCGTGTCCCAGTCGGCGACGACGAGCCCGCCCTCCTGGCGGATCATCGGCGATCTCAGCCGCTCGCCTTCGGTCAGCGCATGAAACGAATAACGCCCTTCGTCGCACAGCCAGTGGCTGTTGACCGATTCGTTGATGCGCGGCTTAAAACGCGCGATGCGGTTCTGGTACGTCTCGACGGAAATGTTGCAGCCGGTGCTGCAGCCGGGGCAGATCGACGGCGTTTTCTTCAGATACCAGACGCGGACCTTGAAGCGGAAGTCGCGATCGGTGAGCGCGCCGACGGGGCAGATGTCGACGACGTTGACCGAGAGCGGGTTGTCCAGCGTTTTTCCCGGGAACAGCGCGATCGTCGAATGATCGCCGCGGTTCATCACCGTAAGCTCGTCCGTGTGCGTGACTTCCTGGAGGAAACGCACGCAGCGCGTGCACTTGATGCAGCGCTCGCCGTCGAAGACGACGTACGGCCCGAAGATCTCGCGCTTGCGGTCATGTTCCTTGCGCTCCTCGAACCGGCTCGCGGCGAGGTCGTGCTCCATGTAGTAGTCTTGTAGAAAGCACTCGCCGGCTTGGTCGCAGATCGGGCAGTCGACCGGATGATTGATGAGCAGAAACTCCAGCACCGCGCGTCGCGCTTCCAGCACTTTCGGGCTCTGCGTCTTTACCGCCATGCCTTCGGTCGCGAGCGTGTTGCAGGCGATCTGGAGCTTCGGCATCTTCTCGATCTCGACCAGGCACATGCGGCAGTTGCCGGCGATCGTGAGCTTCGGGTGATAGCAGTAATGCGGGATGTCGATGCCCGCATCGGCGGCCGCCTGGATGACGGTCTTGCCCTTTTGCGTGACGATCTCGCGGCCGTCGACTGTGATTTTTACCGGGTCCATTTCTAAGCGATCGGCTTTCTAACTTAATGTATCGTGCACTTGCCCGCCGCGATATGCTCGTCGAACTCGCCGCGGAATTTCTTGATGAACGCGGCGGGCGGCCACGACGCGGCGTCGCCGAACGGGCAGATCGTGTTGCCGCCGATGTTGCCGCTAACGCTCAAGATCTTCTCGAGATCACCGGGCTTTCCGGCGCCGTGCTCGATGCGGTTGAGAATTTTTTCTATCCAGTGACAGCCTTCGCGGCACGGGCTGCACTGGCCGCACGACTCGTGCGCGAAGAAGCGCGCGAGGTTCCACGCCGCGCGCACCATGCAGGTCGAGTCGTCCATGACGATCACGCCGCCCGAGCCGAGCAGCGTGCCGGCGGCCTGAAACGATTCGTAGTCCATCGTGATGCCGTCGAGCTCATCGACGCGGAGCACCGGCATCGACGCGCCGCCGGGAATCACGCCCTTGAGCTTCTTGCCGTTCGCCATGCCGCCGCAGTCTTCTTCGAGAAACTTCTTGAACGGATAGCCCATGTCGACTTCGTAGACGCCGGGCTTTTTGATATGGCCGCAGACCGAGTAGAGCTTGGTTCCCTTGCTTTTCTCCGTCCCAATCGCGGCGTAGCGCGCGGCGCCTTCCGTGATGATCCACGGGAGTGCCGCGAGCGTCTCGACGTTGTTGACGACCGTCGGGCAGCCGAAGAGGCCATGCGTCGCGGGAAACGGCGGCTTCAGCTTGGGCCAGCCTTTGCCGCCTTCGAGCGACGATAAAAGTCCCGTCTCTTCGCCGCAGATGTAAGCCCCGGCGCCGCGGTGGAGAATGAGATCGATGTCGTAGCCCGAGCCGAGAACGTTTTTGCCGAGATATCCCGCCGCGGCGGCTTCGTCGATCGCGCGCTGGAGCACCTGCGCGCCGTAGAACATCTCGCCGCGAATGTAGATGAACGACGTGTGCGAGCGGATCGCGTACGCCGCGATGATCGTTCCCTCGACGATCGCGTGCGGGTCCTTCTCGATCAGGAGACGGTCCTTGAACGTGCCCGGCTCGCTCTCGTCGGCGTTGCACACGACGTACTTGGGCTTGGGATTGTCCTTCGGCACGAAGCCCCACTTCATGCCGGTGGGGAAGCCCGCGCCGCCGCGCCCGCGAAGCCCCGACGCCTTGATTTCGTCGATGAGCTTCTCGGGCGTCATCTCGCGCAGGACTTTTTCCAGCGCAGTATAACCCCCGCGCGCGCGATAACTCGCGAGCGTGTGCGAATCGGGGGCGTCGATATTGCGGAGCAGGATCTTTTCCATTACTTCAACCGGTCGAGAATCTCGCCGAGGTTCTTCTCCGTCAGGTTTTCGTAATAATCGTCGTTCACCTGCATCATCGGCGCGGTGCCGCACGAGGCGAGGCACTCGACCTCGGAAAGGGTAAAACGCCCGTCCGGCGTCGTCTCGCCGACGCCGATCTTGAGCTTCCCCTTGATCCCGGCGGTGATGCGCTCGCAGCCGGCGAGCGCGCACGGCAGCGTGCGGCAGACCTGGATGTGATGCCGCCCGATCGGCTTCATGTTGAACATCGTATAAAAAGTCACGACGCCGAGGACGCGCGCCACCGGCACATCCATGATCTCTGCGACGTATTCCATCACCTCCGGGCTGATATAGGCGAACTCTTTCTGCGCGAGATAGAGCACCGGCAGCATCGCCGCCTCCTTCTTCGGATAGCGATGAACGATCTCGTCGAATCGCTTAAGACTTTCTTGAGAGAACGTAACGGCCATTTTCTTCCAGTGCTGAGTTCTGAGTGCTGGGTGCTGAGATTAAGAGTCGCCTCAGCATTCAGCACACAGCACTCGTTACTTTATCTGTCGCACTCCCCGCCGATCATATTGATCATGCCGAACGTCGGCACGATGTCGGCGACGGTGTAGCCTTTGATCATCTCGCGAAAAGCGCCCATCGCAATGAAGCAGGGCGGGCGCACGCGCACGCGGTACGGCTTGCCGCCGCCGTCGCTCACGAGATAAAAGCCGAGCTCGCCGTTGCCGCCCTCGACCGCTTGATAGACTTCGCCGGGCGGCACCTGCACGCCTTCCATGATGATCTTGAAATGATGCATCAGCCCTTCGATGCTGTTGTAGACTTTTTCTTTGTCCGGCAGCACGATGCGCGGATCCTCGATCGAGATCGGGCCGGTCGGCATTCTCTCCAGCGCCTGCTCGACGATGCGCATGCTCTGTTCGATCTCCTCGACGCGGACGATGAAGCGGTCGTAATTGTCGCCGTGGCTGCCGAGCGGCACGGTGAAGTCCATCTGGTCGTAGACGAGATAGGGCTGCGATTTGCGCACGTCGTAGTTGACGCCGGTCGAGCGGAGGACCGGACCCGTGAGGCCGTAGCTCAGCGCTTTCTCTTTTGAGATCACGCCGACGTTCGACATGCGGTCGATGAAAATCCGGTTGCGCGACAGCAGCTTCTCGCAGTCGGCGAGCAGCCGGCGCGTTTTCGCGAAGGCGTCTCTCACCCGCGCGGCGAAGCCCTCGGGAAGATCGTGCTTGAGTCCGCCGATGCGCACATAAGTGACGGTGAGGCGCGCGCCGGTCAGCGCTTCGATGATGTGCGTGAGCATCTCGCGCGCCTCGATCATGTAAAAACCGGCGGTGACCGCGCCCAGCTCCGACGACGCCATGCCGCAGCAGGTCAGGTGATCGGTGATGCGCGAGATCTCGCTCGCGACCACGCGGATGAACTGACAGCGCGGCGTCGTCTCGACGCCGAGAAGTCTCTCGACCGCCAATGCATAGCCGACGTTGTTGATCAGCGGCGAGACGTAGTTGAGCCGGTCGGTATAGGGTATCACCTGCGTCCAAGTCCCCTGCTCCGAGCTCTTGTCGAAGCCGCGATGGAGATAGCCGACCTCGGTGTCGCAGTCGACGACCCTCTCGCCGTCGAGCTTGAGATTGAATTTGATCGTGCCGTGGGTCGCCGGATGGGACGGGCCCATCTGCAGCTCCATGATGTCCTGCGGCAGCTCTTTGACTTCGGCTTTCATCCTCTTTTCGAATCCGCGCCAGCGAGCTTCTGCTGCTCAAGCTGCTGCTTCAATTGGATGAGCTTGTTGTCCGAGCGTGTGTCGACGAACGTGCCGGCGAGCGGACGCTCGGGCACGAGCGGCTGGCGCTGATTGACCGGGTAATCCTTGCGCAAGGGGTAGCCGCGAAACTCCTCGTAGAGGAGGATGCGGCGCAGATCGGGGTGGCCGCGAAAGCGAATGCCGAACATGTCCCACACTTCGCGCTCCAGCCAGTCGGCGGCGCGCCAGAGCGAGACGAGCGAATCGACTTCCGGCGCGCTCTCGGCGACGGGGACTTTGATCCTTACGCGGCGGCCGCTGCCAAGCGAGAGCAGATGATAGACGACTTCGAAGCGCGGCTCTTTCTTGCCGAGATAATCGACTGCGGTAATGTCCGATAGAAAATCGAACGCGGGCGCGGGATCTTCCTTCAAGCGCCGGAACGAGTCGACAAGACCGTCGGGCCGCATGACGATCGCGTCTTCGCCGCGCACCGTCTGTGCGTCGAGCACCGCGCCGCCGAGTTTTCGGCGAATCTCCTCGAGCTGTGAAGTATCTCCGCTCATGCCCGCATCAATTAAGATCGAGCGCGCCCTTCTTCCACGCGTATACAAAGCCGATCACAACGATCAGCATAAAAATCCCCATCTCGACCAGACCGAAAACGCCGAGACTGCGAAACGACACCGCCCAGGGGTACAGGAATACCGCTTCGAGATCGAAAATAAGAAAGAGCATCGCCACGAGGTAGAATTTCACCGGAAAGCGAACGCGCGCGTCGCCTTTGGGGGGATTGCCGGACTCGAACGGCTCCGCTTTGACAGCGGTCATTCTTTTCGGGCCGATCGTCTGTGCGATAATCAGCAGCGCCAGCACTACGCAAGCCGCAAAAACGAAAAGCACCAGTACCGGGAAGAAAGGGTCCGACATCAAATTCCGTGTAGAAAAAGACCTCACACCGGATGGAAATTCCGGGTGGTTTAGAAGCTCCGCGGCCAGCCTCGTGAACACTTAATTTTTTATGGGAAAAATGGGCTTAAGTCAAGGAAATGGACGCCGACACGCCGTTGCAAGGGCCTCGCAGTGGACCTATATAATTGAGAAAACCGGGAGGATAGGATGAAAAACCGATTTCGGATCGCCGCTTTTGTTTTCTGCCTCGGGACGACGGTCGGTTTTATCGCCGAACGCCTGCTGCACGCGCAAAACGAGCCGGTGAGGCGGACGTCGCTTCTGACGACCGAGCTCGAAGGAATCCCTGGAAAGGAGGTCGACGTGTTCATCGTCGAGATCGCGCCCGGCGCCTCGACCGGGAAGCACTCGCATCCAGGCAGCGAGATCGCTTATATCCTCGAAGGCACCGCCGGCGTGGAGGCCGAAGGCAACAACTTTTCGATCCCGCAGCGGCGCGGCAGCGTGTCGTATCTGAAGCCGAACGAAGTGCACAACGTCTCGAATCCGAGCCGGACCGAGCCGCTCAAGGCGATCGTCTTCGCCGTCAACGACAAAGGCAAGCCCAAGATCGCGCCGGCCAAGTAGCGCACTCCGCAATTAAGAAAAGGTTGATCACGGTCTGGTCGGAGCAGCGCTTAGGGGCGTTTCCGTTCTCGTGCGCCACCCCTTGACAATCCTATGATCGTGATTACCTTTCCGTTGAAAGCAGTAAATCTCCGACAAACTAAAAGGAGGGAAAAATATGTTCGATTTAGCCCGTTGGGAGCCGTTCGACGGCCTGATCAACAACTTCTTCGAAGATACCTGGCGCCGGCCCCCGCAGTCCGCTGTCACCGTATGGTATCCGCCGGTGGACCTTCTCGAGAGCAAGGAGTCGTATCTTATCCGCGCCGAGCTGCCCGGCATGAAGAAGGAAGATTTCAACCTCGAGCTCAACGAGGGTACGCTCACGTTGAGCGGCGAGCGCAAGGCCGAAGAGCCTGCGGAAGGCGTCGAGTATCATCGCTCCGAGCGCCTCGCGGGAAAATTCACCCGCTCGTTCCATCTGCCGCAGACCGTGGCGCGGGACGGCATCAAAGCCACCTACCGCGACGGCATTCTCGAAGTCTACGTACCCAAGGCGGAAGAGGCGAAGCCGAAAAAGATCACGGTCAACGTGAACTAATTCGGTTCCGCATAATGGAAGAAGGAAGGGGAGGAGCTATCCTCCCCTTCCTTTTAACCTTCGCAAACCGTTTCCAATAATCGATTCACGCCTCAAATCGTGCGGCAATAAAAAAGGGGAGCCTCGCGGCTCCCCTTTTTTTCTTTTGTGCTTTCTGCGCGATTAGTAATCGTCGTGGCCGTGCGGCATCGCCGGGGCATCCTTCTTTTTCTCCGGCTTCTCGGCGATCATCGCCTCGGTCGTGATTAGCAGGCCGGCGACGGAAGCGGCGTTCTGGAGCGCCGTGCGCACCACCTTCGTCGGGTCGACGATTCCCGCCTTCACGAGGTCCTCGAACTCCTCTTTCGCGGCGTTGAAGCCGAACGAGCCTTTGCCGTTTTTAACTTTATCCAACACGACCGCGCCGTCGGCGCCGGCGTTGTGTGCGATCCAGCGCATCGGCTCTTCGAGCGCCTTCTGGATGATGCGCACGCCGACCCGCTCGTCTTCGTTGACGCGGAGGTTGCCGAGGCCGGCCGACGCGCGCACGAGCGCCACGCCGCCGCCGGGCACGATGCCTTCTTCGACGGCGGCGCGGGTCGCGTGCAGCGCGTCCTCGACGCGGGCCTTTTTCTCTTTCATCTCGACTTCGGTGGCGGCGCCGACTTTTACGACGGCGACCCCGCCGGCGAGCTTCGCGAGCCGCTCTTGGAGCTTCTCGCGATCGTAATCGGAGGTCGTCTCCTCGATCTGCGCGCGCAGCTGGTTGATGCGCCCTTCGATCGCCGACTTCTTGCCCGCGCCCTCGACGACCGTCGTGTTGTCCTTGTCGACGATGATGCGCTTGGCGCGGCCGAGATCCTTCAGCGTGACGTTCTCGAGCTTGATGCCGAGCTCTTCGGCGATCATGCGGCCGTCGGTGAGAATCGCGATGTCTTCGAGCATCGCCTTGCGACGGTCGCCGAATCCGGGCGCCTTGACCGCGACGGTCTTGAGCGTCCCGCGGATCTTGTTGACGACGAGCGTCGCGAGCGCTTCGCCCTCGACCTCCTCGGCGATGATGAGCAGCGGCTTGCCGGTCTTGGCGACGTTCTCGAGCACCGGCAGGAGATCCTTCATGCTGGAGATTTTTTTCTCATTGATGAGAATGAGCGCATCCTCGTACACCGCCTCCATGCGCTCGGGATCGGTGACGAAATACGGCGAAAGGTAGCCGCGGTCGAAGCGCATGCCTTCGACGAGGTCGAGCGTCGTCTCGAGGCCCTTCGCTTCTTCGACGGTAATGACGCCTTCCTTGCCGACCTTGTCCATCGCCTCGGCGAGGATGTCGCCGATCGTGCGGTCGTTGTTCGCGGAAATCGTGCCGACCTGCGCTATCTCGTCGCGGTCGCGCGTGGGCTTGGAGAGCGACTTGAGCTCTTCGATGACTTTCGCCACCGCCTTGTCGATGCCGCGCTTGATCGCCATTGGGTCGTGGCCGGCGGCCACCATTTTGAGCCCTTCGCTGAAGATCGCGCGCGAGAGCACGGTCGCGGTGGTTGTGCCGTCGCCGGCGAGATCGGAGGTTTTGCTCGCGACCTCTTTGACCATCTGCGCGCCCATGTTTTCGAATTTATCTTCGAGCTGAATTTCTTTGGCGACCGTCACACCGTCCTTTGTGACGGTGGGCGACCCCCATGACTTCTCGAGCACGACGTTTCGGCCCTTCGGTCCCAACGTTACCGTGACCGTGTCGGCCAAGATATTGACGCCGCGAAGGACCTTGGACCTGGCCTCTTCGCTGAACCTGACTTCTTTCGCTGCCATTTCTCTCCTCCTTATTCGACGATACCCAAAATATCTTCTTCCCTGAGGATCAGGTGCTCCTCGCCGTTGAGCTTGATCTCAGTGCCGGAATACTTGCCGAACAGAATTTTGTCTCCGGCTTTGACATCCAGCGGAACGACTTTGCCGTCTTCATGCTTGCCCGGGCCGACCGCGACGACGCGGCCTTCCTGGGGTTTCTCCTTCGCCGTATCGGGGATGATGATACCGCCTTTGGTCTTCTCCTCCTCGGCGATTCTTTGCACAATCACCCTGTCGTGCAATGGGCGAACCTTGAGCGCCATAGAAAAACCTCCTGAAAAATCAAAGATTTACACGTCGGCGGAGCCGCCGATGGTGCAAATATAATCGCGCTTACCCCAACGTCAAGGGGTGGATTAAAATATTTTTTTACTTCCCGCCGGGTTTATACGGCGGATTGGCGATGCTCCTGAGATAGGCGACTATATCGGCTATCTGCTTATCGCGCAGCGATGAGCCCCACGCAGGCATAAAGGCTGACTTACCGGCCGCCTGTCCGCCTTTCGATATGATGTCCATCAGCGTCTTGTCCGACATCTTGTTCATCACATTGCCGTCCGTATGGTTCGCGGGCTTCACCGGCAAAGCCGCGGCGGACGGGCCGTCCCCTTTGCCGCTGTCGCCGTGACAGGCTGAACAATAGGTGACGTAGATTTTTTTCCCCTCTTCTTTATCTTGGGCCGCTGCCGCGCCCGCAGCGCAAAAAACCGCCAACGCCACCAACACCGCTATCCTTCGCGCCATACCCTTCCCCCGATGCTTACCTACAAAAGCTGTACTCATATCAGATCGAAATCGAAAGTCATAGAGGCGGACCATTGAATTCGGCGCCGCTTCACCCGGGTACACTTTGACCGGAAACGGTGCTATGGAACCGAGCGGAGGTGGGTATGGCAGCGAAGATCAAAATCTGGGGGCGGAATGATTCTTCCAACGTGCAGAAAGTCCTGTGGTGCTGCGGCGAGCTCGGCATCGATTTCGACCGGGTCGATCTCGGCGGCAAGTTCGGCGGCAACAAAGAGCAGCCTTATCTGGATTTAAATCCCAATGGCCTCGTGCCGACGATCGAAGACGGCGGCCTTATCCTGTGGGAATCGAACACCATCGTCCGATACCTCACGGAAAAATACGGCGGCGGGAAAATCATTGAAGCGACCCCGGAGGGGCGCGCGCAGGCGAGCCGCTGGATGGACTGGCAGCTCACCACGCTAGGGCCGGCGATCGTGCCGCTCTTTTGGGGGTACGTGCGCACACCGCCCGAAAAGCGCGACGCGGCGGTACTTAAATCGGCGCTGGAGAAAAGCGCTGCGGCATGGAAAATCCTCGACGACCGGCTCGCGAATAACGAATATCTCGCCGGTAAAAATTTCACCATCGGCGACATCCCTCTCGGTGTCTGGGTCTACCGCTGGTTCAAGCTGCCGATCGAGCGGCCGAAGCTCGACAATCTAAGCCGGTGGTACGGCGCGTTGCAGGAGCGCCCCGCGTATCAAAAGCACATCATGATTCCGATGACATAGCGTCGGGTCCCGGAGCTATGCGCCGATCATCCGCAGCGCTTCCGCTGCGACTCGTTCGACACTAGGCACCATCGCCTCGACGAGCGGGCCGCTGTGCGGCGGCGGGATGGGCGCCGCGCCGACGCGAACAACCGGCGCTTTGAGTTGCGAGAATAGATTCTCCTGAATCACCGCCGCCAGCTCGGCGGCGAGCCCGCCGAGAACGGAGCCTTCGTCGAGGATCAACGCCCGCTTCGTTTTGGCGACCGAGGCGAGAATGGTTTCATGGTCGAGCGGCGCGAGCGAGCGGAGATCGACGATTTCCACATCGATGCCTTTTTGACTAAGCCGCCCGGCGGCTTCGTCGGCCTTGAGGACCATGCCGCCGCACGTGACGATCGTGAGATCCTTCCCGGTTTTTCGGACCGCGGCTTTGCCGATCGGCACGGTGTAATCGCCTTCCGGCACCGCGCCCGTCACGCCGTAGAGATGGTGACTCTCGAAGCAGAGCACGGGGTTGGGGTCGCGGATCGCGGAGAGCAGCAGTCCCTTCGCGTCGGCGGGGGTGGTCGGCGCGATGATCTTCAGTCCGGGAAACGGGATGAACGCGCCGTGATTGCAGCTCGAATGGCTCGGCCCGCCGCCCGGCCGCGTGCCGAATTTGTTGCGTATCACGATCGGCACGGAGATTTTTCCGCCGGTCATGTAGTGGTAGCGCGCCGCGAGAGTGACGAGTTGATCCATGCACAGCGGCAAGAGATCGCAGAACTGGATCTCGACGACCGGCCGGAGGCCGTTGATCGCGGCGCCGGCCGCGACTCCGACGAGAGCGGCCTCGGAGATCGGCGTGTCGCGCACGCGGCTGTCGCCGAACTCCTGCATGAGCCCTCGCGTGACGCCGTACGCGCCGCCGAAAAGTGCCACGTCCTCGCCCATGACGAAGACTCGCGGGTCGCGCGCCATCTCGTAGCGCAGCGTCTCGCGGAGCGCCTCCTGGATGCGCATTTCCTTCGTTTTTGTTTCCGTGTCGGCCATTTTCCAGCGATCTCAAATCATATATCTCAGAGCGCAAACATGAGATAGGAAACCTGGCATCTGAGATTCCGCGCGGAGCGCGGACTACCGCGCGAATACCTCGTCGGTTTCGGCTTCGGCCGCCGGCAGCGGCGCCGCTTCCGCGCGCCGGGCGACTTCGTCGAGCTCGGCATAAACGCTCCGGCTCATCGCCTCGAATTCCGCTTCGGTCAGCTCGTTCGCGGCACCGAGTTTTTCTTTCAGCCGCCGGATCGGATCGCGCCGCTTCCACTCCTCGATCTCTTCTCGCTTCCTGTAACCGGTTCCCGGATCGCCGCCGAAGTGGCCGTCCCAGCGATACGTCAGGCATTCGAGCAGCGTCGGCCCGCCGCCGCGGCGCGCGCGCTCGGCGGCCTTCGAGGTCTCTTCGTATACGAGCTCCGCGTCGTTGCCGTCGATCGCCTTTCCCTCGAAGCCGTACGCCGCGGCGCGCTCGGCCAGATGCTTGACCGCAACGCTTTTCTCCAGACTCACGGTCATCGCGTATAAATTGTTCTCGACGACGTAAACGACCGGCAGCTTCCAGAGCCCGGCCATATTCATCGCCTCGTGGACGACGCCCTGGTTCATCGCGCCGTCGCCCATGAAGCTCACGGCGACTTCCTTGCTGGCGCGAATCCTCGCCGCGAGCGCCGCGCCGGTCGCGATCGGGACCGTCGCGCCGACGGTGCCGGTGTTGCCGAGAAAGCCGAACGACAGATCGCCCATGTGCATCTTGCCGCCGCGGCCGAGCGAATAGCCGTCGCGCCGGCCGATGCACTCGCAGAGGAGCTTGTAGAGGTCCGCGCCTTTGGCGACGAGGTGCCCGGTTCCGCGGTGATAGCTGGCGATGAGATCGCCGGGGGCGAGCGCGGCGCACACGCCCGCGGCGATCGCCTCCTGCCCGCGGTACGAGTGCGGGCTGCCGAACATGACCTTCCTCTGATACAGGTCGTTCAGCTTTTCTTCGAACGCCCGCACCATGATCATGGTGCGGAGCATCGCCTTTCGTTTTGTGGAATCGAGCATGATGTTACGCCGCGCGGCGCTTCGCTGCACTACACTTAAATTCCGATGCGCGAGATTGTCAAGCTCAGCGCTTGAAGACGCCGTTTAAGAACTCCAGCACTTCACCGCCCCAGATATCCGGCGCCTGGAAGCAGAACCCCGCGTGACCTTCTTCGTGCGTCTGGCCGTAAGCAGGAAAGATCACTCGCTTGTGCGGTTTGCCGGCGGTTTCC
>DATFWH010000417.1:0-9836 GCA_035259465.1 Binatia bacterium | reverse complement strand
AGCGGCGATGCCGACGCCGAGCTCGACGACGCCGAAGGCGGTGATGCTGACCGGGTGGCGCCCGAAAAGACGCGCGTAGAGATAGCCGCCGGCGGCGAGCCCGATCAAGAACGTCAGCAGCATCGTGGTGAACGAATAGACCGAGCCGCCGATCACGAGCGTCAGCGCGTGCGTCCAGGCATTTTCATAAACCATCGCCGCGGCGCCGGATAAGGCGATCGAAGCGAGGAGCAGCCACTCGGTAGCCGTGCGGCGCCCGGGCGCGGCTAGGGCCTCTCCGGCGGCCTCTTCGGTAGATTCGCCGTACGGTGCCAGGCTTAGAATAATGACGATGACCGCGATGACGACGTTGCTGACCGCCGCGGTGTAAACGGTGCTGCTGAGCCCCAGCTGCGGAATGAGATAGTAGCCCGCCAGCGCGCAGCCGACGACGGCGCCGAGCGTATTCGTTGCGTAAAGGTCGCCGACGCGCTGGCCGAGATGGCTGCGGCTGCGGACGAATACCTGGCTGAGCACCGGCAGGGTCGCGCCCATGAGAAACGTCGGTATCGCGAGCAGAAGAAACGCGAGAACGAAAAGCACGATGTTGAAGACGCCCGGCGAGAGCTCGTAGAGCCAGAAGAGCGGCGCGTAAATGCGGCGCGCGCTGTAAAACAGCGACGGCGCCGCGAAGCCGTAGACGCCGACGCCGAGTTCCAGCGCGCCGTACAACCGGAGCAGGTTCTTGCGCCGCTCGGCGAGCCGGCCGAAGACATAGCTCCCGAGCGCGAGCCCGGCCATGAAGGCGGCGAGCACGGTCGCGACGGCGTAGGCGGTGCTGCCGAAAATCTGCGTCAGCATCCGCATCCAGACAACCTCGTAGACCAGGGCGGCCGCACCGGAGAGAAAAAAGCAGAGAAAGAGAGCGGGGATCATCGAGGAATGACAGTGGTCAGCGGCGCAGCTCGAGTCCGAGCCAGACCGTCGCCGCGGCAATGACGAGCAGCGGCAGCGTCGAGCCGCGTAGGCGCTTCGCGACGGAGTCGAGCTCGGCGGGCGTGATCGCGTCGCCGCCGTCGTAGCGCCGGACGAAGCGGAGCGCGACTCCCATGCTCTGATACGTGCTGAGGAGGATCAAGACGAAAGCGAGTACGAGCTTCCAGCCGAGCGTCGCGCCGAACACCTGCGCAAACGAGCCGCGATAGGCGTCTTTCAGGTCAGTCACCTGGATCGCGCCGGTGAGAACCAGCACGCCCAGCGCGCCGCATTGCACGGGATTATAAATTTTGAGGCTCCGGCCGAGGAGCTTAAGGCGCGCCTCATGGCTCGCGACGGTGGCATAGCTCGGGAAGACGATCGCCCAAAGGCCCGCCACCGCGCCGAGATAGGCGGCGAGCGCGACGAGGTGTAGCGTGGAAGCGATCATCCCCAGCCGAACGGCGTGCCCTTTTTGGCGGGACGGCCCGGCGCGTCGTAGTTGTCGCCGAGCTCGGCGAAGCGGGCTTTGATTTTTTCGAGCCCCTGGCGCCGGCGGTTCTCGAAGTCGCGCCGCTCCTTAGCGCGCTTCTCGCGAAATTCCCGCAGCTCGTGCTCGCGACGCGCGCGAAACTCTGTCTCGTCTTTCTCCCAGCCTTCGTAAAAGTCTTTTAACAGGGTGCGGATCTGGTAATTGACGTTGTCGCGCACGACCATGGACTTGTGGCAGTGCGGGCACCAGAGGACGTTGCCGACCATGAAGCGGCCGACCGGGAAGTCGAAGCTTTCGTTGCATTTGTAGCAGCGGAGCGGTATCGACCAGGAATCGGCGGGTGGAAGCGGCGGCTCGATCGTCTCGGCATCTTCCAAAGTCTCGATGGCTGCCGGAGCGGCGTATTCCGCCGACGCCGCGGCGGTGCCCTCGGCCTGCGGCTGGGCGGCGGGCTTTTTCGCGGCCGTTGGCGCCGGCTTGTCGCCTTTGCGGAAGCGCGACTCGAAGGTGTCCCCGAACTGCACGTCCTGATGGATCGCCTTGGCGCGGCCGATCAGCGCTTCTTCGGCCTCGACGTTGTTGGGATCGGTGACGCAGCAGTCAACCGGGCACACAGCGGCGCACGCTTCGTAATCATGAAAGCCGACGCATTCGGTGCAGAGCAGCGGGTCGATCACGTAGAGCTCTTCGCTCTGCGAGATCGCGTTGTTGGGACACTCGGGCTCGCAAGCGCCGCAGTTGATACACTCGCTCGTTATCATCGTGGCCATGCAGCAACGCCTCTTGTAGGAATTTTCTTTCTCGAACGGGAGCGATTCATCCTAGTGGAAAACGAAGCTCGATGCAAATTAGCGGCTTTATGACCGATATTCGGATCGGCACCTGCGGCTATTCTTATCCCGGCGCGCCGCCGAAGGGCTGGGACGGCGTTTTTTATCCCGCCGAGCGGCGGCGCGGCTTCGACGAGCTTTCGTACTACGCCGACTTTTTCGACACGGTCGAGATCAACAGCAGCTTCTACCGTCCGCCCGCGCCGGCGATGGCGCGCGCGTGGGCGGCGAAAACGCCCGACGGCTTCGAATTCTCGGTCAAAGCCTGGCAGAAATTCACGCACGCCGCGCGGCTCGGCGACCCCGGCGCGGCCCGCGAGCGCTGGGAGGAGCCGACGGACGACGACGTCGAAGCATTCAAGCGGGCGATCGCGCCGCTCGCCGCGGCGGGTAAGCTCGGCGCCGTCCTGTTTCAATACCCGGCGGGATTTTATTTCACACCGGCCAACGCACGGCGCGTAGCTTGGACGCTGGAGGCGTTCCACGATTTCGAAAAGATCGTCGAGCTAAGGCATAGAAGCTGGAGCGACCGCCGGCCCGCGACGGAGAAGCTCCTAGGCGACCGCGGTGCCGTGTGGGCGGTGATCGACGAGCCGAAGTTCGCGTCGTCCGTGCACCAGCCGTTCGCGCCGAGCCGCGGCGTCTTTTACCTCAGGCTCCACGGCAGGAACAGCGCGCAGTGGTGGGAGCACGGGGAATCGTGGGAACGCTACGATTATCTCTACGGAGATGAGAAAATGCAGGCACTCGCGACGAAAGTGAAGGAGATTGCGGGCAGACCGGAGACGCGTAAAATCCGCGTCTATCTCAACAATCACGCGCGCGGCCGCGCGGTCGCCGACGGCCTCATGCTCAAGCGCGCGCTCGGCCTCGACCTGCCGGAGTTGCCGCGCGAGCTGAGAGATGCGTACCCGGAGCTAAGAGAAAATTTAAGGGTTGAAGGGTTTAAAGGTTAAAGGGTTAAGAACCGGATTTTTGCTTTTAACCCTTCAACTCTGCAAGCCTTAAACGCTGAAACCAGTCAACCTCCTTCAACCCTTCAACGTTTTGCTTGTATGAGTTCGATCTTGTAGCCGTTCGGGTCTTCGACGAAAGCAATCTCCGTCGTGCCGTGCTTCATCGGGCCGGGCTCGCGCACGATTTTTCCGCCTTTGCCGCGGAGCGCTTCGCACGTCGCGTAAATATCGTCGACGCCGACGGCGATGTGTCCGAAGCCATCGCCGACATCGTATTGATGCGTGTCCCAATTGTAGGTGAGCTCGACAACGGCGTTGGCCGATTCGTCGCCGTAGCCGACGAAAGCGAGCGTGAAGCGCCCCGACGGATACTCTTTTTTCCTCAAGAGCTTCATGCCGAGCAGTTCACAGTAGAAGCGGATCGATTCGTCCAAATCGTTCACCCGGATCATCGTGTGCAAGATTTTCATGGCCGCCCTCCGTTGTCATTCTTATACCGCGCGGCGCTGCCGCACAACGGCGCGCTTGATTGACAAGCGAGCGGCGCGAAGATAGAAGCCGGTCTCGACATGGCGAAAAACAAGGCGTCGCGGATAGTCTGGATCAAAGCGGCCGTCGGCGTCGGGCTGCTGGCGATCCTTTTCTGGAGTCTCGACTGGCGGCAGTTCTTCCAGACGCTCTCCAGAGCGAAATTCGACTTTGTCGCTGCCGCGCTCGTCGCGTACGTCGCCGGGAAGGTGCTGACGGCCATTCGCTGGGCGATGCTTGCGCGGCCCCTGGGATTCAGGAATTCTCTAAAAGATTTTGTGGCGTTATATTACATCGGCATGTTCTTCAATCTTTTCGCGCCGAGCACGCTTGGCGGCGACGCCGGCAAAGTCTACTATCTCGCGCGCGAGACCGCCGACAGCGGCCGTACCGAGGCGGCGACGCGTGCGGTGATTTCGATCCTTGCCGATCGCGCGGTCGGCATGGCGGTGCTGTTCTGGATCGCCGCCGTTGCGCTCGCCGCCTTCCCGGGCTACGCGGACCTTTTTCCGCCGGCGGTCCGCTATGTGACTTACATCGTCGCGGTCCTTCCGATCGTCGCCTATGCGGCGTTTCCAATCGCGGGACGCGGGCTCGCTAAGATTCCCCATTCCCTCGCGAAAAAGCTCTACGATTTGGGCAATGCCTACTGGAGCCGGCCCCATGTCCTCGCAGGAGCCGTACTGCTGTCGCTCGCATTCCATCTTATTCAAGTGGCGATTCAGGTTCTTATCGCCGACGCGCTCGCTTTCGAGCTGCCGTGGAGCTACGCGCTGGTGTTTTTTCCGCTGGTCGACGTCGTCGCGATGCTTCCGGTGAGCATCAGCGGCATCGGGCTGCGGGAAGGCGGGTATTTATTTTTTCTCGGGCGGCTCGGCGTCGATTCAGAGCGGGCGATAGCCAGCAGTATCGTGTGGCTCGCGATCGTCGTCGCGAGCGGTCTCGTCGGCGGTCTCGTCTTCGTGCTTTACCGCCAGCGGGGTCAGTCGGAATCGTCCTCATCGATCGCCGGCAGGTGAGCCTTCTCGGCGGCGCAACTCTCCGGATCGGGTCTCCCGCCCTTCATCACGATCGACTTTCCATCGGCCGATGTCGCGAGCACTTCCGCCTCGCCCCCGGCGGCGGCGAGCGCAGGGGCCAAAAAATAGTCATCATGCGCGCCGCAAGCGATCGGCATTCGAAGGATGTGCCGCTCGAGACGGTACGCGACGACCTGCAGCGTCGGATTCGCGAGCTCCGGGGCGGCGAAGAACCGGCCGTTCGCGGGGACGACTGTTTCGACGTCGCGTACGAAATCGAGCATGCTGCGAAACGCTACGTTACGCTTCCACACGGAAGGGTTGGGCAGCAGCAGCACGAGATCGACGAGGGCGATGATCAGGCCGACGCTTTGCAGTCGGCTTATTTTCAGCCTAGCCAAATGCGCCTTGAGTGCGCCGCTATCGGCGATTCGGGCCAACTCCCTGCCCGCGAGCAGTGCGACCGCCGGATACGCGGGAAGCAGATAGATCGCCCGCTTGATCGTGGAAAGAAACACGATCACGAAGATCACCATCCACCAGGAATGGAGAAACCTTCCGGTCGAATCTTCGCGGCTGCCGCGGGTGCGCCGCAACAGGCCGACCAGCAGTGCGAGATTCCATGGAAAGAGCCTTGTCGCGAGCCAGCCGAAGGCGGCGAATTTTCCGTGGCGCGTCGAAAAGCCATTCGTGCCGAGAACCTGATCGAAGTTCTCGCGAAAAATCTGCACTTCGAGGAAGGGCTTGCCGCCGATGTGGTAGGCGCCCGCATACCAGCCGATATCGATGGCGAGCGTTAGCGCGACCCACGGCCAGGACCATAGCCGCCAAAGCTGTTTCGGCCGCTTATCGACGATGAGAAAGGCGATAATAACGAGCGCGGGAAAAGCCGCGCCCGCAGGGCCCTTCGCGAGCACGGCGCATGCCGCGCCGAGGTAGCAGACGGCGCGGCCCCATTCACGCCCATCGCGCTGCCAGAAGAAAAATCCGGTAAGCGACGCGGTGACGCACGTGGCAAATACCATGTCGACGCGCGCTTCGGTCCCCGAAACCCAGAATTCGTACATGCCGAGCAGCGCGCCCACGGCGAGCCAGCCGGTGCGCCGCCCGCCGATCGCTTTGCCCAGCATGAAGGTCATCGTGGCCATGGCGCCAGCTGCCAGTGCCGACGGCAGGCGAACGGTCCAGTCCGACAGGCCGAAGGCGATCGCGAGAACGGCCCCGATCCAGTGGAACAGCGGCGGTTTGGAAGGAATGCCTTCGTTCGGGTCCGGCAGGACCCATTCGTGATCACGCACGATATCCTGCACGACCAGCCCCTCGCGCGCCTCGCCGTGATTCCAGATCGGCGGGAGCAGATAGGTCCAGGCGGCGAGCGCGATAAAAATCGCCGCGAGAAAAACAATGTCCCAACGCGTGCCGCGCTCAGACGCCACGATCGGCTTATCGTACGCGAGAGTGGATACGGTATTCAGCGTGTCCATGTTTCGGTCTAGCGGTTCGTCACCAGGGCGACGCCGTCTGCCTGGAGCAAAACTTTAGCGCCGTGGAACTCGAAAAGCCGCTTCTCCTTAACGAATACCAGAAGCTTTCGACGCCCCCATTCTCGTTCAAAATCTTCGTAAGTCAACAGCGCCGGCTCGTAGCCGGGAGCGGGCGGCGGCCATTTTTTCGACAGATAGAAGCTTCCGAGGATTTCGCCGTCGCCCGGGTGCGCGACGACCAGCATGGGGCGGTGAATGCCGAGATAAAACGGTAGGCTCGGAAGATAAGTATCGTGGATCACCAGCGGTACCGTCGCGTCTGCCGAACGGAGTACGGCCGTGGCGTCGCGGGCGAAATTTTTATCCGAGCGCTCGAGTGAAACCGGCGCGATGATGCGGTGCGCGAGGAAGAAAAGCGCCGCGAAAGCGATGCAGCAGAGCGGCAGCAGTCGGTCGAGCGGCGCGCTCACCGTCGTCCAAGCGGAGACGAGAAAAAGGAGTGCGGCTACGAGAGCGACCGGCGCGATTTCCACCCGCGGCAGTTGGGCGACGAATTCGCGTCCGACGGCCGGGACGGCGGCCGGCGTGAGCAGACCGATAAACATGGAGAGACAAGCCAAGCCGAGCAGCATCCAGGCTGCCGCGAGAAAGCGCAGATCGATTCGCTTGAGCCCGCCCGCTAGCGTTGTCCCGGCAAGCGCGGCGAGCCCGGAGTATATCGGCAGGAGGTACTCCGCCATTTTCGAGTGGGAAAAGCTGAAGAAGAGAAAAGGCACCGCGGCCCATAGCAGCGCGAACAGAGAAAAGTCGTCCGGCTTGCGCCAGAGTCGCGCGCCGATCCGGGGCAGAATTACAGTCCACGGCAAAAATCCGGCCGCGACGACGGCGAAGAAGTAGTACCAAGGCTTGCCACGATTGAAGTGTGGCGTCAGGTAGCGGGCGAAATGCTCCTGGCCGAGAAAGTAGGCGAGATATCCGGGACGGCGGACCTCCGCAGCCGCATACCACGGGGAGACGATCAGTAGAAAGATCAACACGCCCCAGCCGAGGTCCATCTCCTTGAGCGCCGACCATTGCCGCCGCGCGGCGATATACGCGACCACGATCATGCCGGGAAAGATGAAGCCGATCGGGCCTTTGACGAGGGTCCCGCCGGCCGCCGCGGCGTACATGATGAGGTAATAGCGCCGTTTTACGCCCCGCGTCTCGGCGACGCTCGCGAGGTAATACGACATGAGCGCGGACGTAATGAAGAACGCAAGCATCGTATCGACGATAACGATGCGCCCGAAGACGTTGAACTGGACTGCTGTTATGAGGACGAGCGCGCTCCAGAGCGCCGCCCGCGGGTCGGCTATCCGCCGGACGAACAAATAGGTCATGAGGAGAATGCCCAGCGCTGCCGTCGCGGACGGCAACCGCGCCGCCGTCTCGGAGACGCCGAAGACCTTAAAGCTCGCCGCCGTCGCCGCGTAGAACAACATCGGCTTTTCGATACGCGGCAGGAAATTATAGTACGGCGTAATCCAGTCGCCGGTCTCCAGCACCTCGCGGGCGATTTCGGCATTGCGTCCTTCGTCGGGATTGAAGAGCGCGGCGCCGCCGAGATCGTGAAACAAGAGAAAAACTGCAGCCAGCGCGAGGAGCGCGGCCGCCAGCCGGCTATCGTCTAGCAATGCGGGTAGCGAGCGTGGGTAGTCGGCTGCCGCCGCCTGTTTCACGGCTCTGCTCCTTCGTCGGCCGGTTCGACGAGGTCTGGCAGACGGATGTCGGCGCCGGGAGCGACGGCGATGAGCAAGAGCCGCTCGCTTCCGTCCCAACCGGTCGTCTCGCTCGCGTCGATCTCGGTCAAGCCGGGCTTGCCCTTGAGCGCCTGCCATTCGTCCTCCCAAATAAGGAGGTAGTAGGGCGGGCGTGCGGGCCGCTCGAGCGGGAGGAACGACGGGAGATACGCTCGGGCATAGAAGGCAGCCGGCTTGCTGGCGCCGCTGTAAAACACGACCGGCATGGCAGCGGGCGTCTCGGCGCGCACGCGCACCATGAAAGGACGGAAGCTGTAGTTCGCCGCCAAAGCGGGGTGAAACGTGCTTTGAATCGCGCTGAGCGTGATCATGAGCACGGTAGCCAGGCTTAGCGCCACCGCGTTCCACGCGTTGCGCCGCGCCTCGCGGATGATGAAGACGCCGCCCAGCAGCGAGACCGCGGCGCAGAAAAGCAGCGTCGTGCGAAAGTCGTTCAACAAGCCGGCGACGAGCGCGATGCTGTCGCGGCTCTTCGGCCGGACAAAGCGCTCGGCCGCCGCGACGACGTCCAACCCGAGCGCCTGGGCGGCGAGCGTGACGCCGCCGAGAGCGAAGGCCGCCGCGATCGCGTACGCCGCGGTCTTGGCCCACGCGGTCTCGGCGGAGAGGCCGAGCGATAATTCCTTCCACCAAGCGCCGAAAAGCAGCGCCACGGCGGGGTAAAGCGGCAGGATGTAGACCGAGCGCTTGCCGAGCGCGAGCGACAACACGATAAAAACCGCGGCGAACCAGACGAGCGGGTATAGCAGCTCTTTCTCCGCCAGACGGCCGCGGCGGCGGAACAAATAAATCGCGAGTGCCGGAAGGAAGAGGCTCCAGGGCGCCATTCCGGCGAACAGCGCCGGCACATAGTAGAAAACGTTATGGTTGTGGCCGGCGCCGCCGAGCGGCGTGCCGATGATCTCGTGGACGACCTGGCGCAGAAAAAATCGCTCGCCGCCCTGAAGCCACGCGAGAAAATACCAGCTGCCCGCGACTGCGAGGCCGAAAGGAAGCGAAAGCCAGAGGTAGAGGCGCTTGACGAAGGCGAGGTCGCGTTTGAGACAGAGAAACAGCAGCGCGGCGATTCCGGGGAGGGCGGCGCCAACCGGTCCCTTGGCGAGCGTGGCGAGCCCGGCGAAAAACGCGAGCAGCAGGCTCCGCCAGATTCCGCCGCCGGCTTTGTACAGGAAATAAAAATACAAAAAAGTGCAGAGCATGAAAAACGTGAGCGTCATGTCGACGCGGGCGCCGATCGCCGCGCGCCACCACTCCGGGCTCGTTGCGAGGACGACGGCGGCGATGATCCCGGCGGTCGCGCCCCACAGGCGCGCGGCGGCGAAATAGACGGCGAGAACGCCGAGAGAGGCGAGCAGGGCGGAAGGGAAGCGCACGGTGAACTCGTTGAACGTTCCCGAGGCGAGCGAGGTTGCCGCGGCGATCCAGTGAAACATCGGCGGCTTGGATGGAATGTCGACACCGGCGCGGAGCGGGAGAACCCAACTGCCGTTGTGCCAGATCTCCCACACGACTAGGCCTTCGCGCGGCTCGCCCTTTTCGTAAAACGGCGAGGTCCAGAGAGCCCAAATAAAGAGAATAAAGCAGAAGGCGGTGACGAGGACGGCCCCGGCGGCTGCCGAAGGGACGGCTTCGGGACTGCCGTTCCGGTTTTCTTGTTTCGTGACGGAATCGGCGCTCATGGCGGAATGCGGCCGGCCCGCGGCTGGCCGAAGTTAGAATTCGATGGCGATTTTCTTTCCGCCTGCGCGGAGCGAGCGCTCTCCGGCTTCG